>NZ_JBMXXF010000027.1:0-54363 GCF_053997775.1 Methanopyrus sp. | reverse complement strand
TCCTGAGCTGGTGCGGGGAGCGCGGGGTCAAGGTCGCCGTCTTCCACTACAACTTCTGCGAGCGGACGGCCCCCGGCATCACCCAGGTGATCCGAGAGTTCGCGAACCAAGGCGTCGTCACGCTCGTCGGCTCGCACTCCGCCTCGCACGCGATGGGTGGGCTGCCGCCCGCGATCCAGTACTGGGAGTTGGTGGTGAGCCTGGACTTCCTGAAGCGCGAGGTCGGTCGCTCGGACCCCGTGCTCTCGGTCCCGTACTGGGTGCTGGACGTGAACACGCTGCGGGCGTGCGCGATGGCGGGCGTCCGGATCCTCGTGGACGGGAACGACCCCCTGCAGCTGGGTCCCGGCGCGAGCGGGTGGTCGGCGGTCTCGAGCCTGGCGCGTCGACTGGTGGTGGGTTGGTGGGAGGTGGACGGGCGGCGCGTGTACCGGCTGCCCGCGGTGGCGTGGTCGGACCTCTGGGGGGAGGGCTCATCGGTGGACGAGGCGTGCGAGCGGGTGAGGGGGGCGGTGGCCGAGCTGGTGAAGAAGGGGTGGTGCCGGGAGGGCCGGCTGACGGTGTGGGTGCTGGTGCACCCGTGGGAGCTGGCGCGGTCGGAGTTCCTGCGGTCGTTTGAGGGGTTCTTGGACCGGGTTCGATCGGGCGGGTTGGACTTCGAGTGCAACGGCGTTCGGGTACGGTTCCGGCTGGCGGACCCTCGGGAGGTGGTGGATCATGTGAAGGAGTACGTGGCGCGCTCGCTACCGCGCCCGGACCTGCTGAGGATTCTGCAGGCGGAGGGCTTCCTGGATCCCGGTCAGCTGCGGGCCGAGCTGACGAGGGAGGTGGCGGAGGGCAGGAAGGACGCGGAGAAGGGGCTGCGGGTGCTGGAAACCTGGGAGCGGTGCATGAGGATCCTGTGGGGGATCGACGGGGAGCTGCTGGCGCTGACGCGGGCGGGGCGGGTCACCGGTAGGCTCCGGGAGCTGGTGGAGCGGGTGGTCTCGGAGGTCTGGAACGACGTGGGCGTGTACTCGGCGATCAAGGAGTGGGGTAACCTCGACGCTGCCCTGGTGTTCGCGCAGCGGATGCTCTCGGACGCGATGGAGCTGTCCGGGGCCGTGGAGGAGGCCTTCGCGGGGCTGGTGGCGGCGCGCGGCGGGGGCCGCTCCGAGGGTGGTGGGCGTCGTCGGGGCGTGGTGGTTCTCCCGGCTCCCTTCCGGCGGCGTCGGGAGCGGTCAGATGAGGGTGAGTAGTGCGGCGACGGCCTGTCCCAGCGAGAGCCCGCCGTCGCCGGCCGGGACCTCGTGGTGCTCTCGGAGGCCGGGGACGCGCCGCCGGAGCTCGAGCGTGATGATCTCGTTGTTCATCACGCCGCCGGAGGCGAGGACGGGCTCGCGCTCCCGGTGTTCCTCGATGAGTCGGGCGAAGCCGCGGGCCAGGGCGAGGTGGGCGGTCAGCGCGTAAGCCCGGTCCCCGGTCTCCGCGGCCCGCGCGACGGTCTCGGAGGCGTCGAGCCGACGGTCGTGCTTTAGCTCTAACTCGGGCTTGGGCGCGTCCTTCACGCGGGCCGCGACGGCCTCGAGCTTCATGGCGGGCTCGCCCTCGTACGTGCGCCTGTAGCATACGCCCAGGGCGGCGCTGACCGCGTCGAGGAAGCGGCCGGCGCTCGTGGTGAACAGCTGGGGTCGTTTCAGCTGCGCCAGCAGGACCTCCAGCTCCCGCTCCCCGTGCTTGAGGGCGTCCGGGCGCTCGCGGAGGTGTCGCTCGAGGAGGTCCCGTATCTCCTCCGGGTCCCGGCCGGCGGCGTGCAGGTGCGCGGCGGTCATGCGCAGGGGGTGGTGGGTGGCCGCGTCGCCGCCGGGCATGGGGACGGGCTCGAGGTGGGCGAGTCGCTCGTAGTCGTCGCCCTCTAGGAGGAGGAGCTCCCCGCCCCAGGCGTTTCCGTCCTCTCCGTACCCGTATCCGTCCATTACCAGGGCGAGGAGGGGTTCCTCGGCCGGGTTGAGCCCGTGCTCGGCGGCGCAGGCGAGGGCGTGGGCGTGGTGGTGCTGGACGCGGACGAGCTCCAGGTCGTGCTCCTCGGCCCAGCGCCGGGCGAGCTGGGTGGTGGGGAAGTTGGGGTGCAGGTCGCAGGCGACGGCGTCCACGTCCTCCCAGTCCAGTCGCAGGAGCCGCATCAGGTGCTCCACGGCCCGTTGGAGGAAGTCGAGGGTGGGGGCCCGGCTCGTGTTGCCGATGTGCTGGCTGAGGTACGCCCGACCGCGGTGCAGGAGGCAGGCGGTCACGTCCAGCTCGGGCCCGACGGCGACGACGGTGAGGTCCTTCGGGGCCCAGTCGAGCTCGATGGGCTCGGGTACGTACCCGCGGGAGCGGCGGAGGGGGCGGGGTCTGCCTCCCACCGGGCGGACGACGGAGTCGTCGCAGCGGGCCGCGATCCGGCGGTCGTGGACGAGGAAGTAGTCGGCGACGCCGCTCAGCCGCCGGAGGGCGTCCCGGTTCCGGATGGCCATAGGCTCGCCGGGCGGGTTGGCGGAGGTCATGACGATGGCGGGCTCGTCGAGGAACCGGCGGAACATGATGTGGTGCAGGCCCGCGTACGGGAGCATGACGCCGACGGTGTGGAGGCCGGGCGCCACGAGGTCGGAGAGCGGGAAGGGCTCGCGCTTCGGGAGCACGACGATGGGGCGGACAGGTCCGGTGAGCAGCTCCTCGGCCGCCTCGTCCACGCGGGCGAAGGTGCGGACGTCCTCGAGGGAGCCGGACATGACGGCGAAGGGCTGCTGGGGTCGGTTCAGCCGCTCTCGGAGGCGGCGCACCGGCTCGTCCTCCGTGGTCTTGCACGCCAGGTGGAAGCCGCCGATCCCCTTGATCGCGACGATGCCTCCCTCCTCGATGATCCGGCAGGCCTCGCGGATGGCGGTCAGCTCGTCGTCCTCCACGACCTCCCCCTCGGCGTCGAGCAGCCGGTAGCGCGGTCCGCACCTCGGGCAGCAGGCGACCTGGGCGTGGTACCGCCGGTCCTCGGGGTCCTCGTACTCGCGGCGGCACTCCTCGCACAGTGGGAAGTCGGCCATGGTGGTGTTCTCGCGGTCGTAGGGGATGCCCTCGATGATCGTGAATCTGGGGCCGCAGTTGGTGCAGCCGGTGAACGGGTAGAGGTACCGCCGGTCCCGGGGGTCGAACATCTCCCGGAGGCAGTCCTCGCAGACGGGGGCGTCCGGTGGGATCTGGAGCTCGACCTCGTCCCGGGCCTCGCTCCGTTCGATGCGGAAGCCGGAGCCGGGTTCGATCTCCTCGTCGCAGGGCTCGACGCGGACCTCGCGGACGCGGGCGAGCGGTGGGTGCTCGCGCTGGAGTCGCCGGACGAGCTCGCGGACCTTCTCGCGGTCCGCGAGAACGACGATCTCGACCTCGGAGCCGAGGTTCCGGACGTAGCCGTCCAGCCCCATCTCGGTGCAGAGCCGGTACGCGAAGGGGCGGAAGCCCACGCCCTGCACGATGCCCCGGACGAGGAGCCTCCAGGCCCTCATACTCCGAACCGCTCTTCCTGCCAGTCCTGGTCCTCGAAGTACTCGGAGAGGACCTCGGCGGCGACGCTGGTGGAGACGCCGGTGCGGGCGGCCAGGTGCACGGTGGAGAGGTTCTCGCCGTGGACGGCGAGGACGATGGGAAGCTCCCGCTCCGCCCGCTCGGCGTCGGAGGCGGCGTCCACGAGCAGGCTGATGTCCACCTCGTCCTTCCACTTCATCTTCCGGTTCACGACGCTGCGCTTCGCCAGCTTCTCGGCCACGGAGCCCCCGCGCGGGTGCTTGCTGAGGATGGCCCAGAACCCGCGCTTCAGGACGACCTCCGCGAGGACCTCCTCGTCGTCCAGCGCCCGCTCGCCGAGCCGCGTGGGCTCGCAGACCTCCGGGTCCGGGTGGACGAGGAGGTACCGGACCAGGGTCTTGTAGTACCGCAGGAACGTGCTCTCCGACACGTCCAGCTCGGACATGACGAGCTCCGGGTCGCGCAGCTCGTCCACCAGCTCCAGCGTCTCCATCAGCGACGGCGGGGACAGCGGGTTGGTCACGTAGGGCTCCAGGGAGAGCCGCACCCGCCACTGGTGCGAGGGGAGGAGCCGCGCGTAGGCGAACCCGTGCACCGAGGACTCCACGAACTCGGCGTAGTCCCGCGGGGCGGAGTTGAGCGTGTACCCGATCGTCCGCCCGAGCACGCTGTTCGAGATCGAGCCCTCGGAGGTTCGGACGAAGGACATGTCCGGGCCCGGCTGCCGCCGGATCTCCCCGTCGTTCACCAGGAGCCTGTTCAACCGCCGCAGCGCGCCCTCCAGCGTCCCCGAGTCGTGGACCGCGGCCTCAACAGGCTCCATCGTGTACTCGCCGAGCACCTCCCGGAACAGGCTCGCCTCCCGCAGGGCCGCGACCGTGAGCATCGCCCCCTCCCTCGGGTTACTCAGCCCGGCCAGGATGTCCCGAGCCTTCTCGTACTCCCGGTGCACCAGGAGGGCGGCGGCCGTTGAGATGAGGTACTCGTACTCGTTCGTGATCCGCGCCTCCCGGATGATCCGCGCCAGCCGCTGATAGAGCGTCTTCACCTTCCGCAGCTCCGAGCGCATCTCCATCAGCGTGGCTATCGCGTCGTGATCCAACGCTACTCCCCCATCAGGTTGACCCTTCGGATCAGCTCCTCGAACGCGTTCAGCTCGAACTCGATGACCTCCTCCCGGGTCACCTCACAACTCGCCTCGCCGTCCAGCGTGAGCCGGTCCGGCCCACGCAGCACGATCCTCTCGAAACCGTCTCGTTTTAACAGTTCCTCCGCCGTGGAATCGTGAACCAGCGCCCGTCCGGGGAGCACCACCGTCCGCTCCAGCCCGCTCACGTCCAGCCCCCGCAGATCCTCCTCGGTGATCAGGCACGCGACGTCCTTCTCCACCGCCACCACGCTCACCCGCTCCCCGCCTCGCACGTACCGAAACACCTCCTCCAGCATCGGCGCCGCCACCCGACCCGTGATCAGCGAGCACCGCACCTCCACCTCCGGCAGCAACTCCCCCAACTCCTCCCCCAGCGACCGCAGCGCGAACGGCGCCCCCGTCTCCGGGTCCCACACCGGCGTGCCCGTCACCCGGAAGGAGAACTCCTCGTGCACCTCCGACACGATCCGCCGGAACTCCTCGATCCCGTGCGGCTCCACGTCCAGGACCGGATCGTTGCCCAGGATGATCCCGTGCTCCCGCCGCGTCCCCAGCCGCATCAGCAGGAGCGCGTCGATCCCCAGCTCCTCCAACCACTCGCACGTCTCCCACAGGACCTCCCCGTCGTTCACCCCCGGAATCAGCACGGCCGCCACCATCACCTCCCGACACTCGTCCGCGAACACCTCCAACGCCCGCAACGAGGCCTCGGGCGAGGAATCCCGCATCCACTCCCGCCGCAGCCCCGGGTCCGCGGCGAAGAGCGTGAACGAGACCGACTCCACGCCCAACCGGCACAGCTCCTCCGCCTCCTCCGGGTCCTCGAACCCCTTCCCGCTCGTGTACCCCAGCTTGAACCTCCGCAGCCCCAGCGCGTCCCGGAGCAGCCCCAGTAGCTCCGGCAACCACGGGTAGTTGCTCACGTCCCCGCCCCCGCTCACCTCCACCAGCCCGTCCTCCGGCGGGCCCTGCATGGCCACCGTCATGTGCACCGCCTGCAGCACCGCCTGCGGGGGCCGGAAGGGCCCGTGATCCTCCCACACGCGATCCCGGCAGTACTCGCACCCCACGGTCCCCGGCGGGCAGTGCCGGCACCCGAACGCCCGCTTGCGCCGCCAGTCCACGCCCCGGAAGTAGCAGTACCGGCAGAACCCGCCGCAGTCGACCCCGGGCCGACCCCCCACGTCCGCCAGTACGGGCACCCTACCACCCCGGGCGGCTCCTCGGACCGAGGCGCCCGGCCGGGCCGTCACATGGTTTACCCTCCTACATGATAACACGGAACCGCCGACCGGTAAATATGGAAACCCTTTAAACGCGGGCCGACCCGCCGAACCCCGGGGGTCCCGCCCCATGGCCCGCAGGTTCGAGGACACGGTCGACCTGTACGACGACCGGGGTAACTGCGTCGCCGAGGACGTGCCCATCGAGGTGCTCTCCCCGATGCGGAACGAGGCGATCCAGAGCATCGTCCGGGACATCAAGCGCACCGTGGCGGTCGACCTGGAGGGGATCGAGAACGCGCTCCGGAACGCCGCGGTCGGCGGCAAGATGATGAAGATCCCGGGCCGCGAGCTGGACGTGGACGTGGTGGACAACGCCGAGGCGATCGCGGACAAGGTCGAGGAGATGATCCGCGTCCACGAGGACGACGACACGAACGTCGAGCCCATGTACGACGGCAAGCGACTCCTGGTCCAGCTCCCGACCGAGCGCGTGGAGGTGATGGCGGACCCGTACGCCGGCACCATGCAGGCCGGCATGGCCGTCGTGCACGCGATCATCGACGTGTGCGAGGTGGACATGTGGGACGCGAACATGGTCAAGGCGGCCGTCTTCGGCCGGTACCCGCAGACGATCGACTACCACGGCGGTAACGTCTCCTCCATGCTGGACGTCTCGATGAAGCAGGAGGGCGTTGGCTACGCGCTGCGGAACGTCATGGTCAACCACATCGTGGCCGCCACGCGGAAGAACGCGATGCAGGCCGTGTGCCTGGCCGCGACCCTGGAGCAGACCGCCATGTTCGAGATGGGCGACGCGCTGGGCCCGTTCGAGCGCCTGCACCTGCTGGGCTACGCGTACCAGGGCCTGAACGCGGACAACATGGTCTACGAGATCGTAAAGAAGCACGGCAAGGAGGGCACCGTCGGCTCCGTCGTTCGCGAGGTCGTGGAGCGCGCGCTCGAGGACGGCGTGATCGAGGTTAAGGAGGAGCTGCCGTCCGGCTTCAAGGTCTACAAGGCCAACGACATGGACCTCTGGAACGCGTACGCCGCGGCCGGACTCGTCGCCGCGGTCATGGTCAACCAGGGTGCGGCCCGCGCCGCCCAGGGCGTCAGCGCGACGATCCTGTACTACAACGACCTGCTCGAGTACGAGACCGGGCTCCCGGGCGTCGACTTCGGCCGCGCCCAGGGTACCGCGGTCGGCTTCAGCTTCTTCAGCCACTCGATCTACGGGGGCGGCGGCCCGGGTATCTTCAACGGCAACCACATCGTGACGCGGCACTCGAAGGGCTTCGCGATCCCGCCCGTGGCCGCGGCGATGGCCCTGGACGCCGGCACCCAGATGTTCAGCCCGGAGGTCACTAGCAAGCTGATCGGCGACGTGTTCGGCGAGATCGACGAGTTCCGCGAGCCGATGAAGTACATCATGGAGGCCGCCGCCGAGGAGGCGAAGCGCTAAGGGTCCCGCCCCGCACGCCCCGGACCAATCGTTACGAAACTCGTAACGAGGGGGTCGACCCCGTGCCCGAGCGCGAGCGCCCCCGCCTGCTCGAGCGCCGGGTGCCCAAGGGCGCCAAGCCCGAGATCCAGATCTTCCCGGAGCGCCTCCTCAGCGCCAAGACCGTGGAGCGGCTGCTCAACGCGATCGTCGAGCGCGTCGACGGCATCGGCCGCATCGTCCTCCACGGGCCCGGCCTCCCCAAGGTCGTCCCCTTCGGCCCCGCCCGCGGCGAGCCCGTCAAGCACCCCGAGCGACGTCCCATCCGGATCCAGGACGAAGAGGTCCCCATGAAGGTGCAGACCGGGCAGATCATCATCGAGGTGGAGGACGAGGAGCGCCTCGACGAGATCACCGCGCAGATCGAGGAGATCTGCCGGGAGATCCTCCCCTGCGACTTCCAGGTCCAGACCGGGCGCTTCACCCGACACCGCCCCACGGTGACCGACTACCTCAAGTTCGGGGAGAAGGGCGTGGAGGAGCTGGACGACCGACTCCTGGGCCTCGTGGAACCCCGCGCCCGACTGTCGGACCGGGTGTCGATCCTAAAGGCGAGGAGGAGCGGGGAGGAAGAGGACGAGGAGTAAGGGGGTCACCACCACGCGCGTCGGCCGGGAGACCTACGTGGTCGCCTGCCGCGAGGCCATGGGTATGGGCAAGGGCGGCAGCCTCGCCCAGCGGGGCACCATCGCCGAGGCGGAGCGGAACGAGGTCATCGCCGTCGCCATGTCCCCCGGCGCCCGGCACATCACCAAGCCCGTGTGCGAGATCACCTACGCGCTCCGCGAGGCCGGGATCCACACCAGCGTCCTCGTACTCAACGCGGGCTCCGGCGTGCCCGAGGAGGCTCCCGTCCAGACGGGCTCCACCATGGGCATCGAGCCCCGGGAGGCCGAGTACATCAACCGGCACGAGGTCGCCGTCATCCACCTCGGCAACGTCAAGCAGCACATCGTCTGGAAGGCCCGCCTCATCCTCAAGCACTGCGACGTCCGCGCCGTGATCGTCTGCCAGACGCCCGTCGACTTCGAGGACTTCGCCAAGGTCGGCTGCCGCACCCGCCTCGTCGCCCCGCCCGAGCCCGAGACCCGAGGGATCGTGGACGAGATCGTCACCGGGGTCATCCGCGGCGAGACCGTCCCCGCCTACAAGATCGAGGAGATCGTCGGGAAGGTCCGGCGCGCCCTGCGCCGCGCCCGGGCGTGATTACCGCGACCGGGCGGTCTAAACACCGCGGTACCACGCGCCGTTCCCCAGCGTAACCCCGCCCCCCTTGTCGAAACCCCTTTAAAATTAGGCGGGGACCGCCCCACCGGGGGACTCCCGGATGGCCGAGAACGTGCGCGACGAGATGGCCGAGAAGGCCCAGTTCTACCCGGGCGAGACCAAGATCGCCGAAAACCGGCGCAAGTACATGGACCCGACCCAGGAGCTGAAGCGCCTGCGCGAGATCCCCGACGAGGACATCGTCCGCCTGCTCGGCCACCGCGAGCCGGGTGAGGAGTACCCGAGCGTGCACCCGCCGCTGGAGGAGATGGAGGAGCCGGAGTGCCCGATCCGCGAGCTGGTCGAGCCCACCGAGGGGGCCAAGGCGGGCGACCGGATCCGGTACATCCAGTTCACCGACTCCGTATACTTCGCCCCGATCCACCCGTACATCCGCGCCCGCATGTACATGTGGCGCTACCGCGGCGTGGACACGGGCACCCTGTCCGGGCGACAGATCATCGAGGTGCGCGAGCGCGACCTGGAGAAGATCTCCAAGGAGCTGCTCGAGACCGAGATCTTCGACCCGGCCCGGACCGGCGTCCGCGGCGCGACCGTGCACGGTCACTCCCTGCGACTCGACGAGAACGGCCTGATGTTCGACGCGCTCCGGCGCTACCGCCTGAACGAGGAGACGGGCGAGGTTGAGTACGTCAAGGACCAGGTGGGCGTCGAGCTGGACGAGCCCATCCCCGTGGGCAAGCCCGCGGACGAGGACGAGCTGAAGGAGCGCACGACCATCTACCGGATCGACGGCGTCCCGTACCGGGAGGACGAGGAGCTCATCCAGGTCGTCCAGCGCATCCACGAGCTCCGCACCCTCGCCGGCTACCGGCCGGATGAGGCCGAGGGCAAGTAACCTCACACCCCCCTCACACGCTCCACCCCTCCGAATATTTGGAAACACTTAAGAATCCGGATGAGACCCGCCGAATGGGGTGTGGCCGCATGGCCGAGAAGGAAGAGAAGCTCTTCATGAAGGCCCTGAAGGAGAAGTTCGAGGAGGATCCGGAGGACGTCACCACCCACTTCTACGACTACGGCGGCTGGAAGCAGTCCGAGCGCAAGAAGGAGTTCAAGGAGTGGGCGGACAAGATCGCCGAGGAGCGTGGCATCCCGCACTACAACCCGGACATCGGCGTCCCGCTCGGCCAGCGCAAGCTGATGCCGTACCAGGTCTCCGGCACGGACGTGTTCGTCGAGGGCGACGACCTGCACTTCGTGAACAACGCCGCCATGCAGCAGATGTGGGACGACATCCGCCGCACCGTCATCGTCGGAATGGACACGGCCCACCGCGTGCTGGAGCGCCGACTGGGTAAGGAGGTCACGCCCGAGACGATCAACGAGTACATGGAGACCCTGAACCACGCGCTGCCCGGCGGCGCGGTCGTGCAGGAGCACATGGTGGAGATCCACCCGGGCCTCACCTGGGACTGCTACGCGAAGATCATCACCGGCGACCTGGAGCTGGCCGACGAGATCGACGACCGCTTCCTGATCGACATCGAGAAGCTCTTCCCGGAGGAGCAGGCCGAGCAGCTGATCAAGGCCATCGGAGACCGCGTGTACCAGGTCCTGCGGATGCCGACCATCGTCGGCCACATCTGCGACGGCGCGACCATGTACCGCTGGGCCGCCATGCAGATCGCGATGTCCTTCATCTGCGCGTACAAGATCGCGGCCGGAGAGGCGGCCGTGTCCGACTTCGCCTACGCGAGCAAGCACGCCGAGGTCATCAACATGGGTGAGATGCTGCCCGCCCGGCGCGCCCGCGGTGAGAACGAGCCGGGCGGCGTCCCGTTCGGCATCCTGGCCGACTGCGTCCAGACGATGCGGAAATACCCGGACGACCCGGCCAAGGTCGCGCTGGAGGTCATCGGCGCCGGCGCGATGCTGTACGACCAGATCTGGCTGGGCTCCTACATGTCCGGCGGCGTGGGCTTCACCCAGTACGCGACCGCGGTGTACACGGACAACATCCTGGACGACTACGTGTACTACGGCCTCGACTACGTCGAGGACAAGTACGGCCTGGCCGAGGCCGACCCGGACATGGAGGTCGTCAAGGACGTGGCCACCGAGGTGACCCTGTACGGCCTCGAGCAGTACGAGCGGTACCCGGCCGCGATGGAGACGCACTTCGGCGGCTCCCAGCGAGCCGCCGTGGTCGCGGCCGCGTCCGGCTGCAGCGTGGCGTTCGCGACCGGTCACTCGCAGGCCGGCGTGAACGGCTGGTACCTGTCGCAGCTCCTGCACAAGGAGGGTCACGGTCGACTGGGCTTCTACGGCTACGACCTGCAGGACCAGTGCGGCGCGGCCAACTCGCTGAGCGTGCGGAGCGACGAGGGCCTGCCACTGGAGCTCCGAGGACCCAACTACCCGAACTACGCGATGAACGTGGGTCACCTCGGCGAGTACGCGGGCATCGTGCAGGCCGCGCACGCGGCGCGCGGCGACGCGTTCTGCGTCAACCCACTGGTGAAGGTGGCGTTCGCCGACCCGGACCTGGTCTTCGACTTCACGGAGCCGCGCAAGGAGTTCGCCAAGGGCGCGCTGCGGGAGTTCGAGCCGGCCGGCGAGCGGGACATCATCATCCCGGCCGAGTAGGCCGGGAACGCCCCCGACCCCCACACAACCTTTTTAAACGCCGGAACCGCGGATCGTTTCGTGGGGCGTAACGTAACCTCCGTTTACCCCCGTTCAACCTACGTTCAGGGGGATCATCCCCTTGGTCGGCCTCACGGAGATCGGGCTGACCGCGGCCATGGGCGCGCTGGCCACCATCGCGGGCGCGTTCGAGGACGCCGAGTCCGACGTGGGCTCGCAGTCCAACCCGAACTCGCAGGTCCAGCTGGCGCCCCAGATGATGAACTTCCACCGGTACTTCAACAAGGCCATCTCCGGCGAGCCGGTCTCCTACATGATGTACGGCGCGGTGGCCGGCACGGTCACCTGGGTCATGATGACGAAGTTCGGCCTCCCGTTCCTCGCCGCGGCCGCGATCGGCGTGGGCGTGAACGCGCTCATCCACATGGCCTTCGCGACGACCGCCCACCTGGGCAGGATCGCCAGCGCGGCGGAGTTCGGGCACCCGATCTACCTGGACGTGGTCCTGTCGCACCTGGGCCCGATCGCGGGGTTCGGAGGGATCGCGACCTTCGCGATCATCTCCCTCGCGTACCTGCAGTGGTCCGCCCTTAAGCACCCGTTCCCGCTGCCCCTGCTGGCCGCGCTCTGGGGCGTGACGGTGGGCGCGATCGGCTCCTCGACGGGCGACGTGCACTACGGTGCCGAGCGACTGTACCAGCACTACCCGTTCGGCGGCGGTGTCCCGGTGGCCGCGCACGGTAACATCACGCGGAAGGCGGAGACGGGCATCCGGAACTCCATGGACAGCGTGTACTTCTGCGCGAAGTACGGGTGCCCGCTCACGGGGCTCTGCTTCGGCCTGGTCGTGTTCTTCAGCACGTGGGCCGGCCTGTTCGGCCAGTGGGGCGCGGTGATCGCGATGCTCCTGGTCACGCTCGGCTGCCTGATCGTGAGCAACCGGATCGAGAAGCGGGCGCGGGAGAACTACGGCACGTACGAGGACGTGGAGCTGGACGAGATCTGCGACGCGGTGTAGGGGGGACCCGACCGTGGGTGAGGGCGCCAAGCTGAACGCGCGCGGCCTCGGCCTGGCCATCCCCCTCCTCGCCGTCGCCTTCGCGATGGCCGCCGTCAACTGGACCGCGGTGAGCAAGCTGTGGGCGACGCTGATCCTGATCACCTACGGCAGCATCCTCGTGAACGTGGGCGTGCACTACGTGCCCGTGGGCGGCGCGCCGGCGGCCATGGCGACGGCGACGGGCGTGGGTACGGGTACGACCCAGCTCGCCGCGGGCTCCGGACTGACGGGACTCATCACGGCCGCCGCCATGAGCGACAAGCCCTTCGCGGTCATCCTGGCGAACGGGGCCGCCGGCGCGGCGGTGATGATGGCGATCACGATGCTCGTGGGTAACCTGATCTACGTGTACGGCGTCGGCTGCCCGCCGTGCTCGGCCAAGGTGGACCGGGACCCGCTCACGGGCTGGGACCAGGAGCCCTACGTGACCCCGGGTACGGAGGGTCACGGGATCCCCACGGTCAGCTTCGTGAGCGGGATCTTCGGGGGCCTGCTCGGCGGGACGGGCGGCGCGATGACGTACTTCGCCCTGTACAAGGTGCTCGGCATGAGCGCGGCGCTCGCCGGGGTCCTGGCCATGGGGTTCTTCTACGCGAACGCCGTGCTGGCCTCCTACAACATCGGCGGCACGATCGAGGGGTACCACGACCCCAAGTTCACGCGGGTGCCCCGGGCCGCGGCGTGCTCGATCGCGTTCGGGATCGTCGCGTCCATCATCGCCTACGTGATGAGCACGTACGTGTAGGGGGAGTCCCCCTTGCTCGCCCGAACCCTGCTCCTGTCGGCGGTGGCCCCCGGCGGTGAGGAGGAGGAAGAGGAGGTGGAGGTGGCCGTCGCGATCCCGCCGTGGAAGCTGATCCTCGCGGGCGTGGTCTCTGGGATCGTGGGGATCTCACTCGCCTGGGTGCACCCGGTGATCCCGGCGATCGCGGCGATCCCGGTGATCATGTGGGGCGCGGACGCGGTGCGCCGCGTGGCCGGGTACGGTCTGGGTACGGGCGTCCCGTCCATCGGGTACATGGGACTGGGCGGCGGCTCGGTGGCCGCGCTACTGGCCGTGGCGATGACCAACGTCACGTACGCGCCGATCGCGGCGGCGGTCGGCACGATCCTGGGGGCCGCGATCGGCGCGCTGCTGGGCGTGCTGGACCGGCGCGTGATCAAGATGAAGATCCCGGTGATGGAGCGGTGCAGCACGGAGATCGTGGCGGCGGGCACGCTGGCCCTCATGTGCCTGATGGCGGCCGTCGCCGGGGACTTCACGTGGTCGGCCGTGTACTCCCGGGTGATTCGGACGGGGATCATCGCCGTGCTGTGGGTGGCGTGCGCGCTGTCGCTGCTGCACCCGTACAACGCGTGCCTGGGGCCCAGCGAGACGCAGGAGCGGACGCTGTCCCTGGCCGCGGAGTGCGGGTCGATCAGCGCGATCGTGGCCGGGCTGGCGTCCGCGAACCCGATCGTGCTGATCGCCGGCGGGATCGCGTGGCTGATCTCGTTCTGGAAGTTCTGGGGTTACACGAAGCGGGACGCGGCGGACGTCGTCTGGACGGGCGTCGTCCCGAAGGGTGAGTAGGGGGTAGCGTCCCGTGGCGATCGCGATCGTGGATCAGGACGCCCAGATCGCGATGGACGCGGTCACGGGCGCGGTCGCGGAGTGGCGGGAGGACGTGGTGACGCTGGACGTGATGCCCCTGTACGAGGAGGTGGAGCGGCTCGACGAGTACGTCACCGACATGATGCGCGCGCTGGACCCGTCCACGACCACGTGGGGCACGCTGCCGGGTCGAGAGGGCGTGCACGGCACGGCCGCCTTCCTCACCAACTTCACCCACGGCTTCGCGATCGGGGTGATCCTGGTCGCGCTCGTGGCGTTCACGCTCGCCGCGGTGTACAAGATGCACCTGCTTCGCATGATGGGCATCTAGGGGGTGAGGTTCCGTGCCCGAGAAGAAGGAGCCGGCGGAAGGCTGGCCCGTCGTGGAGGGGGACTACGTCGTCGGGGACCCGGAGGCGCCCGTGCACGTGGTCACGCTCGGTTCGCACATCGAGGAGGACATCCTGAAGGCGGCCGGGGAGGACAAGGTGGCCATCGCCGGCCCGTGCAAGACGGAGAACATCGGTATCGAGAAGGTAATCGCCAACGTGATCGCCAACCCGAACATCCGGTTCTGCGTGCTCTGCGGCGCGGAGGTGACGGGGCACCTCACGGGCCAGTCGTTCAAGGCGATGTACGAGAACGGGGTCGACCCGGACTCCGGTGAGATCATCGGGGCGGAGGGGGCCATCCCGTACTTGGAGAACCTGCCGGAGGAGGCGATCGAGCGGTACCGGGACCAGATCGTGGAGCTCGTGGACCTGATCGACGTGGAGGACGTTGACGAGATCGTGAAGGCGATCGAGGAGTGCGTGGAGAAGGACCCGGGGGCCTACGAGGAGGGGCCGATGACGGTCTCGCTCGAGGAGGAGGAAGAGGAGGAGCTCGCCGAGGTCGCCGGCATGCCGGTGTCCGCGGAGACGGTCACGGTCGAGTACCGGGTGAACGACGTGCGGCTGGGCGTCAAGAGCGTGGGCGCGATGCAGCGCTACATGGCCGGCTACCTGTCCGGACGCACCATGGGCCTGCTGTTCGGCCTGGTCTCCGGGCTGGTGTTCCTGTTCGTCCCCCTCGTCCTGCTGGGAGCGTAGGGGGGAGCACCCGTGGCCGAGGAAGAGGTCCCCAAGATGATCGCGCCCGAGGACGACATTCGGGAGATCCACTCGCGCCTGGACGAGATCGAGCGGCGTCTGGACTTCGTGTGGGGTGAGGTCTACCAGCGCTTCGGCAAGCGCATCGGCCGGGACATCGGGATACTGTACGGGCTCGTGATCGGTCTGTACCTGTGCATGCTGTACCTGCTGCTGGGGGCAGCCTTCCGATAGGGTGCAACCTTGGGGGTGATGTCCGTTGTTCTACTTCCCGGGTAAGGAGCAGAAGGTGGTGGACATCTGCGGGGTGAAGATCGGGGGTCAGCCCGGAGAGTACCCGACGGTGCTCGCCGGCACGATGTTCTACGCCGGGCACAAGATCGTGAAGGACGAGGAGAAGGGCGAGTTCGACGAGGAGAAGGCCGAGGAGCTCATCAAGATGGAGGAGGAGCTGGCCGACGAGACCGGTAACCCGATGATGGCGCACATCATGGCCGAGTCGGAGGAGGCCATGATCCGGTACCTGGACTGGGTCGCCGACGTGACCGACGCGCCCATCATCGTGGACTCCACCGAGGCCAACGTGAAGATCGCCGCGGTCAAGCACGCGCAGGAGGTCGGCCTGGCCGAGCGGATCGTGTACAACTCGATCAACGCGTCCGCCGAGGACGAGGAGATCCAGGCGATCAAGGAGTCCGACTGCAACTCCGCCATCGTCCTGGCCTTCAACCCGATGGACTCGTCCATCGAGGGGCGCCTGAAGATCCTCACGGAGGGCGAGGAGGGCGTCTCCGAGCAGGGCATGCTGGAGATCGCCGACGAGTGCGGCATCGAGAACCCGCTGATCGACACCGCCGCCACGCCGTTCGGCTCGGGTGCGGGCCAGTCCGTGAAGGCCGTGATCGCGGTCAAGGCCAAGCTAGGCCTGCCCGTCGGCGGAGCGCCGCACAACATCCCGTCCGCCTGGGACTGGATGCGGGAGCTGAGGAAGAAGCTCCGCGAGGAGGGCAGGGAGGACTGGGCCAAGATGATGTGGGAGTCCGTGGACTGGGGCTCCAACATCCTCGAGAACATCCTAGGGGCCGACTACCTGCTCTTCGGACCCATCGAGAACGCGCCGGCCATCTGGGCGGCAGCGGCGATGATCGACGCGCTGATCGCCGAGGCCAACGAGGACATCGGCATCGAGCCGCAGGTCGAGGACCACCCGGCCAACATCGTCCGCTAGTCCCCACGTCCCCACAGTCCCCTTTTCTTCACCTCCCCCAGCACCTCCCGCGCGTACCGCACCACGTACGGATTCTCGTCCGAGAAGCGCCCCTCGTACCGCCGCAGCGTCTCCTCGATCCGTTCCCAGCACTCGTCCGGCACCCGACCCGTCGTTGCGTCCCACCCCAGCAGGTTCTTCACCCGCTTCAACCACTCCGACGCGCCCTTCGCCCCGTGCCTCAGCATCGCCTCGATCCACTCCTCGTTCGCCAGCTTCTGATCCACCAACCGCCGCAGCTCCTCCTCGATCGACCGCGTGAGCACCCGGTTCGGGTCCGTCACGTCGTGATGGTAACACTCCACCCGCTCCCCCGAGAGCTCCTCCGCCGCCGCGACCATCCCCCCGTGGAACGCGAAGTGGCAGCAGCAACCGAGGAGATCCCACTCGTGCGAGGACTGCGCGACCGACACCGCCCGCACGTTGGACAGCGCCCGCTCGAACTCCTTGAAGGCCTCCTCGCCGAACGCGTCCCGACCGTAGGCGTACCCACCCCACCGCACGTACACCCGCGCCAGGTCCGACCGATCCTCCCACGCGGACGCGTGCACGGCGTAGTTCACGCCCGCCCCGTACGCCCCCGGCGGGTCTCCGAAGACGCGGTGACCGCCCCCGTGCCGCCTCACGAAGTTCTCCTCCTCCGACTCGTCCCGGTTCCGAACCAGCTCGAACGCCTCGTCGAGGAGCTCGATCAGGTTCGGGAACGCGTCCCGGAACATCCCGCTGATCCGGACCACCACGTCCACCCTCGGTCGGCCCAGTTCCTCGACCGGGACCACCTCCAGCCCCCGAACCACGCCCGCTCCATCCCACCGGGGCCGCACGCCCAGCAACCACAGGACCTGCGCCAGCACCTCACCGCCCGTCCGCATCACGTCCGACGCCCAGAGCACGATCCCCACCGCGCGCGGGTACCCGCCCCGGTCCTCCCGGTACCGCTCCAGCGTCCTCTCCGCGAGCCGCCGGCCCACCCGCCAGGCCCGCCGGGTCGGCACCTTCCGCGGGTCCACCGAGTAGAAGTTCTTGCCCGTGGGCAGGACGTCCACGTCGCCCCGCGTGGGGTTGCCCGAGGGACCCGGCTCGACGAACCGCCCCTCGAGCGCCCTCACCGTGACCTCCAGCTCCCGCTCGCACGCGAGCAGCCGGCGGAGCACCGAGCGCGCGAACTCCCGGGCCTCCTCCGGGACCGCCTCCCGCACGCGCTCCTTAAGATCCAAACCGGACCCCGCCCGCACGCCGTACCACGAAACGTTACTAAGGTAACACCGAATAAGCCTTGAGGGGGTTATCGTGCGAGCCCTCTGCGTGTGCTCCCGCGTCATGCTCCGGGCCGCCCGGCGCGTGGCCGAGCGACTCCCCTTCGACCTCGAGGTGGCGACCCAGGACGACGCGCCCGAGTCCGGGGACTACGACCTGATCGTCCTGCTCCGCGTCACCCGGCCCGTCGTCCCGGACGAGAGCGCGGAGATCGTGGCCGTGCCCGTCGACGGCTCCACCGGGGTTCAGTCCCTGAACACCGTGCCCGACCGGGTCGTCGACCGCGTGCGGGAGTACGTGGAGTACGGCGGGGAGCGGAACCTGGAGCACGCCCTCCGCTACCTGGCGAGCGAGGTGCTCGGGCTGGACCTGGGGTACGAGCCCCCGGAGGAGCGACCGTGGGACGGCCTGTACCACCCGGATCGCGGCCCGCTGGAGGGGCCGCCCGGGCCCTCCGACCGGGAGACGGTCGGGGTCTACCTGAGCCGGGAGATGTGGGTCTGGGGCTGCACCGACGTCCCGGACCGGCTGATCCGGGAGGTCGAGCGCGCGGGCGGTCGGGCCCTGGGCGTGTTCACCAGGCCGGGCCGCGGGCGCCCGCTGGACGAGCTCCTCACGGTGGACGGAGAGCCGGTCGTGGACGCGCTGCTGGTCGTCAAGAAGCCCTCCTTCAGGCGAGGGTACGAGCGGGGCTTCGAGGCGCTCCGCCGGCTCGGTGTGCCCGTGATCAACGCGGTGATCTCCTGGTACCGGTCCCGGGGGGAGTGGCGCGAGTCGGAGCAGGGGCTGGGCCCGGGCGACCTGGCGTACGGGGTCGCGATGGGCGAGCTGCAGGGTCGGGTCGATCCGATTCCGGTCGGGTTCAAGGCCGAGGACGGCTACGAGCCGGAGCCCGGGCGGTGCCGGCTGGCGGCCCGGCGGGCGCTGCGCTGGGCCCGGTTGCGTCGGAAGCCGCCGGGGGAGCGCCGCGTGGCGGTCGTCCTGAACAACGGGATCTGCTCGCAGGGGGAGGCCGGGATCGGGTCGGCGATGGGGTTGGACACGTTCGAGAGCCTGGCCCGGTTGCTGCGGCGGCTGCGGGAGGAGGGATACCGGCTGGACTGGGTGCCGGAGGACGGTCGGGAGCTGGAGCGGGAGTTCTTCCGGCGGCGGGCGTTCAACGAGTTCAAGGGCACGACCGTGGAGGACATCCTGGCCGCGGGCGGCGCGGTGGATCTGGTCCCGCTGGACCGGTACCTGGAGTGGTTCGAGGAGTTGCCGGAGGAGCTGCGGGAGCGGATGGTGGAGGAGTGGGGTGAGCCGCCCGGGGACGCGATGGTGGTGGACGACTGCATCGTGATCGCGGGGATCCGGACGGGGAACGTGTTCCTCGGGGTGCAGCCGAAGCGGGGGTGCGCCGGGACGGAGTGCAGCGGGGAGGTCTGCAGGATCCTGCACGATCCGCACTGTCCGCCGACGCACCATTACTACGCCTTCTACCGGTGGATCCGGGACGAGTTCCGGGCGGACGTGCTCCTGCACGCGGGGACGCACGGGACGGTGGAGTGGCTGCCGGGGAAGTCGGTGGGGCTGTCCGAGGCGTGCTGGCCGGAGGTCTGCGTCGGGGACCTGCCGGTCGTGTACTGGTACGTCGTGAGCAACCCGTCCGAGGGCACGCAGGCGAAGCGGCGCGGGTACTCGACGCTCGTGGATCACTGCCCGCCGCCGCTGGGGGAGGCGGAGGCGGGGGTGAGGGAGCTGGAGGAGCGGCTGGAGGAGGCGGAGCGGTCGGGAGAGGTGGACCCGCGGTTGTTCGAGGAGTGGGAGGCGCGGGCGGGCGCGTTCATCGAGAGGGGACTGCACGTGATCGGGGAGCCGCCGCGGGATCCCGGGCTGCTCTCGGAGTTCCTGTACGCGCTCTGCCGGAACCGGCTGCGGGAGCTGATCGCCCGGGAGCTGGGGGTGGACCTGGGGAAGGCGCTCGAGCGCCCCGGGGAGGAGAACGAGGAGCTGGGGGTCACGAACCGGGAGCTCGTTCGGGCGATCGATGAGGTGGTCCGGGAGGTGTGTGAAGGGGTGGTGGAGGAGGAGCTCGGGTCCGAAAGGGATAATCCGGTCGGGTGAGCCCCGCACCGGGGCCGTTCAATGGGGCTATTCTCTCGGCTGTTTCGCCGCGGTCCGGAGCCGCAGGTGGCCGAGAGCGAGCGGGTCACGGGTCCGATGGCGGTCAGTCGGAACTACTTCATCGTGGCGTCGGTGGAGCTGGGTAACACGACGACGAAGTGCATTCTGACGGCGACGGACCTGGAGGAGGGGATGACCTACCTGATCCACAAGGAGGTGCGGATGACGCGGGACGTGCGCCCGCCGCGGACGGGGGAGGAGGTGTTCGGGGAGACGGTCTGGGGGGTCCAGCTCACGCGCGAGTCGGTGGCGGAGATGGTGGCGGACACGCTCAAGTCCGCGGTGAGGAGCGCGAACATCCGGATCGAGGACGTGCACTTCGTGGTTCGGTCCACCGGGGTCACGGCCGGGTTCGCCTCGCCCGAGGAGGTGGGTGAGATGATCAAGGCGCTGGCGGACGGGTGCCTGAAGGCGGGCGTGCCGCCCAACCGGATGACGGCGGCGATGAGCAAGGAGAACATCCCGGAGCCGTTCCGGGAGTACTCGCTGATCGACAAGGTCTACTTCGACGGGGCGGTCACGGGGGTGAAGCCGCCGGCGGGCAAGGAGATCGTGGCGAACGAGATGGAGGGCGAGCTGGTGATGGCGGGGATCAAGGCGGGGGCGAAGGCCACCAAGGTGGACTTCCGGAACCCGTGCATGGCGATCGACTACGGGACCACGCTGGCGGGCCGGATCACGAACGACGAGCTCCCGTACGCGGACACGATCGGTAACCTCTGCGGGCTGGCGGGCGCGATCATGGACGCGATCTCGCGCGGGTGCGGGGAGATCGACGAGGAGACGGGCTGCGCGCTGGACCTGCCTAGGGACGTGGAGCCGGACACGGGGGAGAAGGCCCGGGAGCTGGCGGAGGAGGCGCACGAGTACATCGACATCCGGGAGGTCCCGCGCACCGCGAAGCGCTTCGGGACGGTGCCCGTGAACCCGAAGCGGGCGGAGAAGGCCGGGCTCAAGCTCATCGGGTGCGACGTGGGGGAGAACGGCAGCGACCTGCCCCGGCTGACCGAGATCGGTCGGGAGGCCTACGAGGAGGGCGGGTACGAGCTGCTGTTCGGGGTGCTGGACTGGACCGCCACGATCATGGCCAAGCGCCTCATCGAGACGGCCCTGGACCTCGACCTGATCGACGAGAACACGGCCATCGGCATCACCGGCCGGGCGGGGATCACGGGCAAGAAGCCCGAGCTCATCTGCCGGATGGTCCAGGAGGAGTTCGGGGACTACTGGGACCCGGAGGAGGACCTGGTCTTCGTCGACGACGGGCTCGCCCGCGGGGCCGCGACCATGGCCCGGTGCATGAACTGCCTCGGCACGCCCAAGAACCCCCTGGGAGGGAACCGCGGGGGCGGGTGCATTCTCGGCCTCCGGATCAAGCACCAGCGGAAGGAGAAGGCTTCCTGAGCTCCCGCCCGACTCCTTCGAGGAGGTCCTGTCCGCCTTCGAGGGACTGCGCACCTACCGGGACCTGGCGGCCGCGACCCGGGAGCTCGCCGAGCGGACCGACTTCACGGTGCTGGGACTCCTCCGGCGCGACCTGTGGCGCCAGGCCCGGTACATCCACCCGAAGCGCTACCGGGAGAGCATCCTGGAGACCCTGCAGCGGGTGATCGTCGAGCGGCTCCGCCGGGCGCGGGAGCTTCGGCCCGAGGACCTCCCCGACGAGCCCATCGAGGGGTACGATGAGTTCCTCCGCGTGGTCCGCGAGTACTCCGAGGACCCGGACTACGACTCCCCGCTGCTCCTGCTGTACGAGGGCCTGCTGGCCGCCTACGCCGTGTTCATCGAGGAGGAGCCCGTGCACCCACCGGGCACGACCTTCCCGGGCCTCGGGAGCGTGCGGGAGGAGAACGGCACCTATTACTGCCCGCTCAAGCGCCTGCGCGAGGATCAGCCCGGATCGTTCTGCTCGATCTGCCCGGCCGAGCAGGACCCGGAGGTGGAACCATGAGGCCGACGGTCACGGTCGTCGGCAGCCACCCGATCGACTACGACCCGGGGCTCAAGGATCGGCTCCTGGAGCGGCTGAGGAGGCGGTCCGCGTACGCCCCCGCCATCCGGGAGGCCGTCCGGGACCAGCTGGAGGCCGGGGTGGAGCTGATCTCGGACGGTCAGGTGCGGGGCGACATGATCGAGATCTTCGCCTCGTACATCCCCGGACTCACCGCGGAGGGCGAGCCGGCGGTGGTCGGCCGGGTGGAGCCACCCCGCTCCTCCCCGGTGGTGCTGGACTACCGGGAGGCCGTGAGGGCGGCGGACGGGCGGGCGGAGGTGAAGGCCATCCTCACCGGGCCGGTCACGCTCGCTCACTCCCTCAGGGTGGAAACCGACCTGTATCCGTCCAACGACCACCCCAGCCTGCTGAAGGACCTGGCCCGCGCCCTGGCGGTCGAGGCCCGCCGGCTCAGGGAGGCGGGCGCGGAGGTGCTGCAGGTGGACGAGCCCATCCTGTCCACGGGCGCCGTCAGGGTGGGGAAGGTGGCCCGGTACGTCAACCGCGTGCTGCGCGCCTTCCGCGGCGGGACCCGGGTGCTCCACGTCTGCGGTCGGGTCGTCGACGTGTACGAGGAGCTGGAGGGGAGGATCAAGGCGGACGTCATGGACCACGAGTTCGCGGGCCACCCGGAGAACCTGGAGGCGGTGGCCGCCGGCTCCCGTCCCGTCGGCGTGGGGGTGGTGCGCTCCGACGAGGATCGGGTGGAGCGGGTGCGCGAGGCGGTGAGGCTCCTGGAGCGGGCCCGGGAGGAGTTGGGGGAGCGGATCGAGTTCGTGGACCCGGACTGCGGCCTGCGCCGGCTGCCCCGCCGGGTGGCCCGGGAGAAGCTCCGGGTGGTCCGCAAGGCCAGGGATCGTGTGTTTTCATAACACTCGACACGGTTAGAATAACAACCCTTAATTTCCTCGCCTCGACTCGTATGAAGGGCTGCGAGATGTCGGGTCTGGAGGATCGGGTCGCCGAGGTCCTGGAGCGCGGCGAGGGTAGGTACCTGATCGTGGGGATGGTGCAGGCGCACGGGATGGGACTGCGCTCGCTCGCGAGGGCGCTTAACGTGCCGGTGGAGGCGCTCGCGACGATCGAAATCGAGGGGTTCGGCCGGGTCCCCCACCCGGGGCTGGTCCGGAAGATCGCGCGGTGGATCGAGGAGCGGGGGCTCGACCCGGAGGAGCTGGTTGAGGTGGGCAGGGCCCGGTTCCGGCTGGAGTACGAGTGGGACGAGGTGAGGTGGGAACTGCCGGAGGAGCTGCGGGAGGAGCTCGAGGGGAGACATCCGGTGGATCTGGGGTACCGGACGCTGCTCCGGGTGGCGCGGGCGCTGTCCTGAGCCCTCGGCCCGTATGCCCCTCTTCACGCGCTCCGCCACTCTACGGCTCGTCATCGGGCGGTCAGGGTTAGGAAGCCGTACAGGAAGAGGGCGCCGCCCAGCGCCCCGAGGGTGACCTGGCTGGGCGTGTGCGCGTTCATCCGCAACCTGGCCCAGCAGACGGCCCCGGTGATGGGCAGCCAGGCGAGGAGCGGCGCCCAGTCCCCCGCCCAGCACAGCAGTCCGGCCACCGCTCCCATGGAGGCGGCGTGGAGGCTGATTTTCCAGTGTCGGGTGATCAGGTACACGATCAGGCTCGCGAGCGCGTACGCGGCCAGGATCTCGGACGCGAGCGGTGAGCCCAGGAGTCGGGCCGCCAGGGCCCCGAGCCCGTTGCACGCGCACCCGGCCGCGATCGGGGGCAGCCGGTCCTCCACCCTCTCCAGGAACACGTCCGTTCCTCGGGTCCGGATGTAGGAGACCACGATCGCGAGGATCGAGCCCGCGGTGAAGAGCGTCAGCACCGAGCCCAGGGCGTCCCCGTGGGTCCAGAGCCACAGCGCGACGAGGCCCTCCGTCGTGATCGGGTTCAGAATCAGGGACAGGCCGTAGGCCAGCCGGTCGGTCGGTTCGCGTCTCACCTTTACCTCACTCCCGGCCCACGAGCACCGCTCCCACGACAATGAGCGCACACCCGATCAGCGTGGTCACGCTGGGCCGCTCTCCGAGGGCGAGGATCGAGAACAGGGTGGCGAAGAGCGGATACGTGCTGGACAGGGGCACGACCCGGGAGGCGCTCCCGGCGCTGAGCGCCAGGTAGTATAGGTACATCCCGACCCCGCCGCCCAGGATCCCTCCCAGGATCATGTACAGGAGGTACCGGGTGCCGCTGACGCGGGCGTGCCCGACGAGCGCGTACACGGTCAGGATGAACGCGAGCGCCGCGCAGCTGCGCACGACCGTCGCCGTGAACGGGTCCACCCCGCGCAACCCGTACTTCTCCACGACCGGGGCCAGTCCCCAGACGACGGCGGTCAGGAGGGCGTAGGCCTCGGCCTTCATCCCAGGAACTCCACCCTTTCCACCCTGATCACCCTGACCCGCTCCGTCGGCGCGTTCTCCTCGGGCTCCCGGTACCCGGAGACCACCTTCACCTCCTCGTGCGGCTCGAACTCCCGGCCGCACTCCTCCAGGATCAGGTCCCCCTCCCGGAGGAGCATTGCGAACTTCCGCTCCACCTCCACGCTCCCGATCCGCACCTCGAGCTCCCGGACCGGGCCCTCGACGCGCACCCGGTTGAACTGCACCGCGCTAACCACCCTCCAGCTCGCGCTCCAACCGCTCAACCGCCAGCCGGATGTCCTCCTTCCGGACACCGATCGCCGCGTTGATGGTCACGTAGTCGGAGTGGTACCCTCGCAGCCGGCTGGTTCCGAACGGGTCGTCGGCTCGGACCCCGCGGGGACCCGTCACCCGACGCACGTACAACCGGGCGGCGAGGTCCACCGGGTCGTGACCCTCCACGGCGATCGCGGCGGCGATGGGGTTCTCCACGTCCAGGACGCGCACGTCGTCCCGCCGGCCCTCGAGCTCCTCCAGCAGTTCATCCAAAAGCGCTTTGCACTCCTTCTGCCTCTCCATCAGGCGCCGGTATCCTTTCATGCCGAGGGACAGCAGGGAGACGAGCGCGTGCGCGACCGGTGCCGCGCTGGCCCGGCCCGGGTACGCCCGGGAGATCTCCTCGAGGACCCCTCGGTCCGGCGAGTAGATGATCCCGCCGCCCACCGGGGTCAGCAGGTTCTTGTCCGTGGAGCTCACGATCGCGTCCACGCGCCCCCGCTTGATGGCCCGGTTGATCAGGTCCCGGTAGTACTCGTGCTGGATCCCGTAGGCCGCGTTCACGACGTGCGGGACGTCGTACTCCTCGCACAGCTCCGCGATCTCCGGGAGCGGGTCGCTCCGCCGCGGCGGGAAGAACGTCGCCGTGCTCAGCACGGCCGCGGGCGAGTCGGACCGCTCCAGCGCCTCCTCCACGTCCTCGGGCCGGGTGACGATCTCGTCGCCCTCGATCTCCGTGTCCACCACCCGCATGCCCAGTCCCGCGAGCCGCACCGCCTTGATCGGGCTCTTGTGCGCCGCGTACGGGTAGATTACCTCCTCCCCCTCCGCCAGGGCCGACAGGCACAGGGTGAGGCAGAGTCCCGTCGCTCCCGGGACGACGAACGCGCCCTCGATGCTGTAGCCCAGCCGGCGCAGGAAGTCCTCCACCAGCCGGTTCGTCAGCCCGTACATGATCGAGGCGCCCGGGGCCTTCGGCTGCGGGTCCACCAGCGTGCCGCTGCGACCCACCCCGTGGCAGAACCCGAAGACCGACGCCTCCGCGAGCCGGGACGCCACCCGGGCCTCCCGCTCCCCGATCCGCGCGGCCCTCGGATCCTTGTCCGTGTCCATGCGCGAGAGCTCCCACAGAAAGCTCCAAATCAGGTCCTCCGGCCACCCCTCGTCCGGCACCCGTCGCTCCCGCAGCAACCGCTCCACCGGCTCCCGGTACGCCTCCAGGACCACCCGACCGCGCTCCAGCATGTGCTCGGGGATGAGACCCTCCATGTCCTCCGGGTCCAGCAAGCGGGACGCCCCCACCGTCGTGAGGCTCGAGGGGGAGCGTCGGGCGGTCTCCCGGGAGGTCGCCGCCGCGCTCCGCGACCTGGAGGGGGCCGGGGTCAGCGTCGTGAGCGCCGGGGTGCGGATCGACCCCGAGGACCGGCCCGGCTTCTACGCCGCCCCGTTCCTGGACCTGCCCACCCTCGAACTCGAGCGGGAGGAGCTCGCGGAGGCCATCCGGGGCGGGACCCGGGTCCGCGCCGCCCCGGGCGCCTATAAGC
Organism: Methanopyrus sp.; assembly: GCF_053997775.1. Taxonomy (NCBI): domain Archaea; kingdom Methanobacteriati; phylum Methanobacteriota; class Methanopyri; order Methanopyrales; family Methanopyraceae; genus Methanopyrus; species Methanopyrus sp. Next base: position 28,460 of record NZ_JBMXXF010000027.1, on the reverse strand, counting down.
TCTCGGTGCGCGGCGTCGTCATGGGGGCCGGTCGGGTGGGCGAGGACGGGATCCTGCGCGTCCGGCTTCCCCGGAAGTACGCCCGGCTCCGGCTGTGGTAGGATGAAGCCCGGGCTCCTGCGGGCGTTCCGGGAGCGCCTCGAGCTCGTCCTCGGGGACCGGGCCGAGGACGCGTTCCGGTACCTGCTGGAGGGTCGGCCCCCCACCTACGTGCGCGTGAACACGCTGAAGGCCGACGTCGAGTCGGTGGTCGAGTCCCTCGAGCGCGCGGGCGCGCGGCTGGAGGAGACGCCGCTCCCCTACGCCTTCCGAGTGCTCGAGGCCCCGGGCCCGCTGGGGTCCTCCCTGGAGCACGTGGCCGGGCTGATTTACGTGCAGGATCTGGCCTCGATGCTGCCGCCGGAGCTGCTGTCCCCGGAGCCGCCGGGCCCGGTGATCGACGCGTGCGCGGCCCCCGGGAGCAAGACCACGCAACTGGCGCAGTTGATGGAGGGCCGGGGCGTCATCCTCGCCGTGGACGTGGACCCGCGGCGCGTACGGTCGCTGGCGCACAACGTGGAGCGGATGGGCGCGGTCAACGTGATCGTCGCCCGGGGGGACGTGACCCGGCTCCGCGTGGGCGCCCCGTACGTGCTCCTCGATCCCCCGTGCACGGGGGAGGGCACGTTCCACCGGGACCCGCACGCCCGGGAGACGTGGACGCCGCGGAAGGTGCGTCGGTTCGCGCGGAAGCAGGAGCGGCTGCTGCGGGCGGTCGTCCGGCTCCTGCCGCCGGGCGGCCGGCTGGTCTACTCCACCTGCACCCTGTCCCCCGAGGAGAACGAGCTCGTGATTCACCGGGTGCTCGGGGAGGACGAGCGGTTCCGGATCGTCGACGCGCGCCCCCGGTGGCTGCGGCCCCACACGGTCCCCGGCCTGACCGAGTGGGAGGGGAGGGAACTGCGGCGCGACCTCCGCAACGCCTTCCGCGTGGACCCGGCCAGCCTGCGCTCGGACGGGTTCTTCATCGCGGTGATCGAGCGCGTCCCGTGACCTCAAGTTTAACTACCGGGGGCGCGCGGCCCACGGCGGGGAGCGCCTTGGTCGAGGACGGGGGCGACGCGGTCGACAAGCGGGACGTTGCTATCCTCCGGGCGATGGAGGGGCTCAGCCGGGCGTTCGAGTGGATCCCGGAGGACAAGCTACTGGAGCGCCTGCCGATGGACTACGCGGAGCTGGCGTCCCGGTTGGAGAAGCTGGACCGGTTGGGGCTGATCGAGTACCGGTACATCGACCTGTACCAGACCTACGCGGCCCGGATGAAGGAGCGGGCCTACGACACGCTCGCCCTCTGGGACATGAAGAAGCACGACGTGTACGAGCGGCTGGGCACGGTGATCGGCGAGGGCAAGGAGGCGACGATCCTGAACGCTAAGGACCCGGACGACGAGTTCATCGTGATCAAGCTGCACCGGTACCACGCGCCCGAGTTCCGGCGGATCAAGAAGACGCTCGCGTACGCCGCGGTGAAGGTCCGCGGCGAGGAGCTGCAGGTGGAGGATCACCGGCTCGACGTGCCCCGGGCCAAGGCGCAGGTGGAGATGAGGGTGCTGCAGGTCCTCAACTCCAAGGGCTTCCCCGTCCCCGAGCCCCGCTCCATCAACCGGCACGCGGTCGCCATGGACATGATCGAGGGCAACGCGCCGGGCATCCCCGCCCCGCTGCTGGCCAAGGTGAAGGTGAAGAACCCGGAGGACGCGCTCGAGGTGATCCTGGAGGACTACAAGGAGATGGTGCTCGAGGGTCACTACGTGCACGGGGATCTCAGCGAGCACAACATCCTCGTCACGCCGGACGGGGAGCTGTACTACGTGGACTGGCCGCAGGCCGTGCCCGTCGAGCACCCGTCCGCGCCCAAGCTGTGCTACCGGGACATCCGGAACGTCATCCAGCACTTCCGGCGCAAGTACCGGATCGACGCCCCGGATCCCAAGGAGGTGTACAACGAGATCGCGGACGACCTGCAGGCGCTGATGGAGGAGAAGCGGGAGGAGTACGAGGAGCATAAGGAGGCGGCCGAGAAGACCCTGGAGCGATTGGAGGAGAGCGTGGAGAGGGTGGAGGGTGACCGTGAGCGTAAGGCCGGACGTCGCGAGGTGGAGGAGGACCGGGTTTCCTGAGGTCGTCCTGGCCGAGGGGAAGTCGATCGAGGAGATCGAGCGCGCCCTCCGGCGCCTCCTCCGAGCGGACGGGCTCGCCATCGTGTCCCGGCTCGACCCGGACCGTCGGGAGCGCCTCGAACTGCCGGACGAGGTCGAGGTTGAGTACGACGGGCGGGCCCGGCTCCTGATCGCGCGCGCCCCCGGTTACGATCCACCGTACCGGGGCGGCCGCGTCGCCGCGCTCGCCGCCGGCACGTCCGACCTGCCCTACCTCCGCGAGGCCACCCTCATCCTGGAGGCGATGGGCGTTAAAACCCGGGAGTGGGTGGACGTGGGGCTCGCCGGACCCCACCGGTTCTTCACCGCCCTGCGCGAGCTCCGGGAGTTCCGACCGCACGCGGTCATCGTCGCCGCCGGCATGGACGGGCACCTACCGATCGCGGTGAACGCCCTCGTGGACGTCCCCGTGATCGGCCTCCCCACGCCCTCGGGCTACGGGGCCGGCGGCTCCGGCGAGGCCGCCCTGCTCAGCATGCTCCAGACCTGCTCCCCCGGCCTCACGGTCGTGAACGTCGGGAACGGGGTCGGCGCCGCCGCGGCCGCGGCCAAGATCGTGCGCACGGTCCTCCGGGAGGGAGGGAACGATTAGCGGGCTGGAGCGCGAGGCCGCCCGGCTGCGCACGATCGAGGACGTGGAGCGGTACGTCGGGATCCGGGCCCGCCTCATCAAGCGGGGAGTCGGCGGCACCTGCCGCGAGCGCGTCGAGGACTTCCTGGTCATGGAGAAGCCCACCGAGCACACCTACGTGCCCCTCACCCTCGTCGGCGAGTGCCCCGAGTGCCGGGAGTACCACCGGGGCCGCACCTGCCCCGACTGCGGGGCCCGCCTGAGGCGCCCCCGACTCCACCCCCAGCTCACGGTCCGGCGCCCGCACACCGTCTTCCACCTGGAGAAGTACGACTGGGACACGCTCAAGGCCGTTCGCCGCATCGCCCGGGCCCTCCACCGGCCCCACCGCCACTTCGGGATCGCCGGGATGAAGGACAAGCGGGCCGTGACCGCCCAGCGCGTGAGCGCCCGCGGGGTCCCGCCGGACTCCCTCCTCCGAGTTCGGGTCCGGGACCTCCGGATCATCCCCGTCGGCGGGGCCCGGCGCAAGCTGCGCCCGGGCGACCTCTGGGGCAACCGGTTCGTGATCACCGTGCGCGGGGCCGACGCCCGCCGCGTGGACGGGCCCCTCGCGCGCGTGCGGGAGCTGGGGGGTGTGCCCAACTACTTCGGCCTGCAGCGGTTCGGCAGCCGGAGGCCCGTGACCCACGTCGTCGGGCGGTACGTGATCCGGGAGGATTGGGAGCGGGCCGTGAAGGTCTTCCTCACCCTGGAGTACCCCCGCGAGTCCGAGGAGGCGATCGAGGCCCGCCGGTGGCTCAGGGAGCACTGGGGGGAGTTCCGGGAGGCGCTCCGGCGCTTCCCCCGCTTCCTGGACTACGAGCGCCAGATCCTGCGGCACCTGGCCCGGCACCCGGACGACTACATCAACGCCTTCCGCCGCCTGCCGATGTGGATCCGGAGGATGTTCGTGCACGCGTACCAGTCCTACCTGTACAACCTGATCCTCTCGGAGCGGCTCGCCCGCGGCCTGCCGCTGGATCGGCCCGTGGAGGGGGACATCGTCCGGGACGGCCTGCCCACCGTGCCGCTCCCCGGCTACCGGACGCGGCTCAGCGAGGGGGAGCCGGGGGAGATCGAGCGGGAGGTGCTGGAGCGGGAGGGGATCTCACCGGAGGACTTCCGGGTCCCGTCCATGCCGGAGCTGTCCGCCGGGGGCGATCGGAAGCCCGCCCTGCTGCGGGTCTACCGGTTGAGGGCCGAGGTGCTCCGGGGGGACGTCGTCCGGTTCCGGTTCTCGCTGCCCCGGGGCGGGTACGCGACCACGGTGCTGCGGGAGCTGATGGGCTCGGGCGGGGTCTACGCCGACTAGCGGGGCGCCCTGGGAGGTTCGTTACGATACTCGTAACGATTGGGCCGGGGCGTGCGGCGCTAGTACTCGTAGAAGGCGGCACTACCGCACTCCTCGCACAGCCCCGCGAACTCCAGCTTCCGCCGCCTCTTCACCGCCTTCTTGTACTCCTCCTTCGTGCAGTTCGGGCAGACGATCGCCGGGTCGTTCGGTGAGACTATAGGCACGTGCGAGCTCTTTACCATGATCCTCACCCCCGACCGACCGGCGCGCCGGCCGGTAAAAAGCGGCACGGGGGTCCCGGGCGTGAGCGAGGTGCTGGAGCGGCTCATCCGCGGGGAGGACCTCTCCCGGCGGGAGGCGCGGGAGCTGATGAGCCGGATCGTGGGTGGGGAGCTGTCCGAGGTGCAGGTGGCCGGCATCCTGGTCGCGCTGCGCTGCAAGGGGTACGCGCCCGAGGAGCTGGCCGGGTTCGTGGAGGGGATGATGGAGCACGCCGTCCGCGTGCGGCCCAGCGTGGACGCGCTCGTGGACACGGCGGGGACCGGTGGTGACCGGCTGGACACGTTCAACGCCAGCACGCTGGCGGGGCTCACGGCCGCGGCCGCCGGCGTGCCGGTGGCGAAGCACGGGAATCGGAGCGTGACGAGCTCGTGCGGGAGCGCGGACCTGATGGAGGAGCTGGGCGTGAACCTGGACGCGGGGCCCGAGGTGGTGGAGCGGTGCATCGAGGAGGCGGGGTTCGGGTTCATGTTCGCCCCGCGGTACCACCCGGCGATGCGGAACGTCATGCCCGTGCGCCGGGAGCTGGGCGTGCGGACGGTGTTCAACGTGCTCGGACCGCTGACCAACCCGGCCCGGGAGGCGCTCACGGGTCAGGTGGTGGGGGTGTACTCGGAGCGACTGCTGGGGCTGGTGGCGGGCGCCCTAGCGGAGCTCGACGTCGAGCGGGCCGTGGTGGTGTACGGGGTGGACGGGGTGGACGAGCTCAGCGTGACGTGCGAGAACAAGGTCGTGTACGTGGAGGACGGGGAGGTGGAGGGGCCGGACACGATCGCCCCGGAGGACGTGGGGCTGGACCGGGCGGAACCGGAGGACGTGGCCGGTTCGGGCCCGCGGGAGGCGGCGGAGGAGGCGCGGGAATTGCTGAGCGGTAACCTGCCGCAGGATCACCCGAAGGTGCAGATGACGGCATTCAACGCGGGGGCGGCGCTCTTCGTGGGGGGCGCGGTGGACTCGATCGAGGAGGGCGTGGACCGGGCGTTGGAGGCGATCGAGGAGGGGGAGCCGGGGCGCGTGCTGGAGCGGGTGGTGGAGCTGTCCCGGGGCTAGCCGCCGTACTCCTCGATGTAGTCCTCCGGCTTCGGCGGCTCCGGCTTCAGCCCCTTCCGCTCCCGGATCTCCCGGATGATGTCCTCCTCCATGTCCTCCGGGACGCGCTCGTACCCGGCGTGCTCCGTGGTCCAGATCGCGCGGCCCTCCGTCGCGGACCGGATGTCGTTCGCGAAGCCGAACATCTCGGCGACCGGCGCCTTGGCCTTGATGATGACCGTGTCACCCTCCTGCTGGATGTCCTCGATCGTACCGCGCCGGTTCTGGATCTCCTTCGTGACCGCGCCCATGTAGTCCTGCGGGACGGTCACGTACACGTACTGGATGGGCTCCAGCAGGTGCGTGTCCGCCAGGAGCATGCCCCCGTAGATCGCCTTCTTGATCGCCGGGATCACCTGGGCCGGGCCGCGGTGCACCGGGTCCTCGTGGATCTCCGCGTCCGTCAGGATGACCTTCACGCCGCGGCACGGCTCCTTGGCCAGCGGACCCTCCTCCATCGCCTCCTCGAAGCCCTCCACCAGCAGCTCCATGACCTCGTTCAGGTACTGCACGCCCACCGTCTTGTCCAGGAAGAAGTTCGTGCCCTTCACCGCCTCCACGGCCTTCGCGTCGTCCCGGTCCATCCCGTGCTCGATCAGCGCCTCCTCCAGCTCCTTCCGCTTCATCTCCTCCGGGTTGATTTGACCCTCCTCGATGGCCTCGATGATCTCCTCCTCCACGGGCTCGATCGTCACGTAGAACCGGTTGTGCTTGTTCGGGGACTTGCCCTCCACCTCGTCATCGCAGACGCCGAACACGCCCTCCCGATACACCACGATCGGCTCGGACACCTTGATGTCCACGCCGCGCTCCTTGATCCGGTGCGCGATGATCTCCAGGTGCAGCTCGCCCATGCCCGAGACCAGGTGCTGCCCCGTCTCCTCGTCGATCTTCACCTCGACCGTCGGATCCTCCTTCGCGATCTGGTGCAGGATCTCGATCAGCTTGGGCAGATCCTTCGTGTTCTTGGCCTCCACCGCGACCGTCACCACCGGCTCCGCGAAGTGCTTCAGCTCCTCGAACGGCTCGATCGGGTCCTCCGGATCCGTGACCGTCTCGCCCGCCCACACGTCCCGCAGACCCGTCACCGCCGCGATGTTACCCGCCGGCACCTCGTCCGTCCGGATCCGGTCCGGACCCATGTAGATGCCCACCTGCTGCACCCGGTCCTCCCGCTGCGCGCTCGCCAGGTAGACCTCCTGACCCTCCCGGATCGTGCCCGAGTACACGCGGCCCGTCGCCACCTCACCCGCGTGCTCGTCGATGCGCACGTCCGTCACGACCATCGCCAGCTTCCCGTCCGGGTCGCACTTCCGCAGCATCTTCCCGTCCTCACTCTCCGGATCACCCGGCCAGATCTGCTCGATACGGTACTCCTGCGCCGTGACCGGGTCCGGCAGGTGCTTCACGACCATGTCCAGCACGACCTGGTACACCGGGGCCTCCTGCGCCAGCTCCTTCTGCGCGTCCGGACCCTCCTGACACGCCTCGATGATGTCCTTGAACGTGATCCCCGTCTTCTCCATGAACGGGTAGCTGATCCCCCAACCGTAGTACGCGCTACCGAACGCGACCGAACCGTCCTCCACGCTCACCTTCCACTCGTCCCGGAACTCCTTCGGCGCCATCTGCTCGATCATCTTGTTCACCTCGGTGATGATCTCCATGAACCGCTGCTGCATCTCCTCCGGGCTCAGCTTAAGCTCCGTGATCAACCGGTCCACCTTGTTGATGTACAGGACCGGCTTCACGCGCTCCCGCAGCGCCTGCCGAAGCACGGTCTCCGTCTGCGGCATCACACCCTCGACCGCGCAGACGACCACGATCGCACCGTCCACGGCCCGCATCGCCCGCGTCACGTCGCCCGAGAAATCCACGTGACCCGGCGTGTCGATCAGGTTGATCAGGTACTCCTCACCCTCGTACTCGTGCACCATGCTCACGTTCGCCGCGTCGATGGTGATGCCCCGCTCCTGCTCCATCTCGTCGAAGTCCAGGACGAGCTGATCGCCCGCCAGCTCCTCCGAGATCATCCCCGCACCGGCCAGCAGCTGATCGGACAGCGTCGTGTTGTGCACCACGAACCCGTCCGCGGCGAAGTTGTGATACTCTTCGACCGTGAAGTCGTACACGTAACCCTCGTACTCGACCTCCTCGACGCGCACCACCTCCAGGAAACAGACGTCGTCCTTGGCCAGCGCCCTCAGCCTCTCGAGCGCCTCACCCTCGACCCCGGCCTCCTCCAGGGTGCTGATCACCTTCTCGAGGCTCGACTTAGTCAGGCCCACCTGGTCGCCCTCGTAGTTCGAGTAACCGTTGAACATCCTCGTGGTTGGAACGTCACCGCGAACCTCCCGGAGGACCTCACCGCTGATCGGCACCCGCTCGAGCTCCGAGGACGACGCCTTCTCCATCAGTTTCTTCAGCTTCTTCGCCTTCTCGGGCTCCCGGAAGCCCGGGAACCTCTCGAGCGACCGGGCGCCCGACACGTACAGGGTGTAGGCACCGTCTCCCTCCCTGAGGTAGCTGGCCACGTCGAACTTCTGCAGGAGGAGCTGGAGGTCCTCCAGGAACTCCCGGCTCACGGAGGTCACCGAGACCGCGCTCCGGCCCTCCTCCACGGCGCCGTCCGCGTCGAAGTACCCGCGGATGAACTCGGCGATGCAGTCCAGCGGCGCCCTGGCCAGGAAGTCGTTGACCCGGATCCTGTGGGCCTTCTTCCTCCTCGGGTAGTCGAAGAGTGCCTCCAGGATCCTCGGAACGGTCTCCGGGAAGTCGATCCTCTCGGTCGCGTCCTCGTACTCCCTGACCTTGACCTCTAGTCCCATGTCCCTCGCGATCCTCTTCACTTCCTCCAGGATGGCCTCGGATCCGTTGGTGAGCTGGTTCCAGCACCCGTCACCGAACATGAGACCCGCCAGGTAAAACAGGTCCTCCGGCTCGGGCAGCCGGATGGGCTTCGTCGACTTGGTGTTCGACCGGTAGGAGACCTCGACAGCGTCGTAGAGATCCGCTAGATCGATGCTCAACTCTTCCGCCAGGTCGACGAGGATGTCGGCCCGGATCCGACCCTTCCGCAACTGGTAGTAGAAGGAGTTCTCTTTGATGTCCACCTCCAGCTCTTCCCACAGCGCCTTAATGCCGCGCTCCTTGGCCAGCTCGAGAACGCTCTCCGCCTCCTCTTCCGGTAGGTGGACGAAGAAGTTCCTTCCGAGTCTGCGGAACACCTCGCGCTTGAGCTCCTCCTCGCTCATCCCTTCGTGGACCAGCTTCTGGGTGCACACGATGTAATCTCCGACCTCCAGCTCGTCGGCCCTCTTCTCGACGATCTCGCCCGAGGGATCCAGGACGAGGAACTTGTGCTCCGGGGTCGTGCGGATGCTCCTACCGTTCTTCACCTCGACCTCCACGAGCTTGTCCGCCTTCAGGCGCCACACGTGCGTGATCTCGCCCTTCACGATCTCCACGGAGTCCTTGTCCAGGGAGGAGACCTCGACGGGCTTCTCCAGCTCGTAAACCTCCTCGTTCTCGTCACGCTTCACGAGCCTGCCGCGCTCCTTCAGCTCCTCGAACAGCTCGTCGGCCCGGACGAACCGGCCGTCCGCCAGGCAGATCTTGGTCTCCGGGGCCACGCACTTGCCGTGGTCGATGTGCGCGATGATGCCGATGTTTCGGATCTTCTCCGGCTCGGTCATCAGCTCGCGGCACTTCTGGGCCATCTTCTCCTTACGGCCCACGGGGGACACCCCCGGCTTCGGGCCGGCCGTAGTCGAAATGGATAAAAAAATAGTGGCTTACCGCGAGGCCTCGGCGATGCGCTCGATCTCCTCCTTCTTCTGGATCGAGTAGCAGTCGGTGTCGTACTTCGCGGCCGCGATGATCTCCTCGGCCAGGCACTCCTCCACGGGCTTGGGGTTTCGGAAGGCGCGCTGCTGGGTGCCCTCCGCGATGAATCGTAGGGCGAGGTCGACGCGGCGCTGTGGGGAGCAGTCCACGGCCTCGTGGTACGTGATACCTCCGTAGATGATGCGCGTGGTCTCCTCGCGCGGGGCCGCGTTCTCCACGGCCTGGACGAGGACCTGGATGGGGTTCTCGCCCGTGCGCTCGTGGATGATGTCGAACGCCTTCTTCACGATCTTATACGCCAGGTGCTTCTTGCCCGTGTTCTTCTGCGTGCGCATCAGCTTGTTCATGAGTCGCTCGACGATGGGGACCTCGGACTTCGCGAACCGCTTCTTGGCGTGACGGCCGCCGGTGTGCGGTAGGTACGTGGGCTTGAGGCAGATGTAGTCCCGGAGGCCCGGGTCCCGGACCTCCACCTCGGTGGGGTCCCACTTGCCGAAGACCTTCATCCGGTTGAGGTTCTCCAGGTACGGGTTGCCCTCCAGGTCGGAGTAGACGACCTTCCAGCGGCGGGCGCTGGCCTCCATTCCGGGTTCCTCGGTCTCGGTGGCCTCCTCCTCGGTGGCCTCGGTCTCGGCCTCCGGCTCCTCCGCCATGCGTGGCACCCCTCAGCGCATGGGCTTCTCGATCTTACCCTTCAGCAGCTCGGAGAGCGCCACGTCGTTCACCTTGACGACCTTGTATCGCACGCCCGGGATGTCGCCCTTGGCGCGGCCCTTGGGGCCGCCGATGCCCTCGATGACGACCTCGTCGTGCTCGTCGATGTAGTCGATCGCGCCGTCTCCCGGGCAGAAGGCGGTGACCTGCTTGCCGTTCTTGATCAGCTGGACGCGGACGCACTTTCGGATGGCGGAGTTGGGCTGCTTGGCCTCGACTCCCACCTTCTCGAGGACGATGCCTCGGGCCTGGGGCGCGCCCTCCAGCGGGTCCGCCTTCTCGTCGAGTCGCAGCATGCGGCGCTTGTACCGCTCGTCCTTCCACCGGAACTTCTTCCGCTTCTCCCGGAGCTTGCGCGCCGCGAACTCACCCTGTGGGCTCTTCTTGCCGGGCACGGGCGCTCACCCCGCGGCGCGTCGTCTCGTTACGTGACCACGATGTCGTCGATGTCGTGCAGTCGCTCGGCGAGGATCCGGGCCTTCTTTATGTTCCTGCCGCCCTTGCCGATGGCGCGGCCCCGTTCGGATTCGGGCACGTCCACGATCGCGATCTTCTTGTTGTCGCGCTCGGTGACGCGGACGCTCTTCACGCGGGCGGGGAAGAGGGCGTTCTTGATGAACTTCTCCGGGTCGTCCGAGTACTCGACCACCTCCACCTCCATGCCGAGCTGCTCCTGCACCCGCTTGACGTTCTGACCGCGCCGGCCGATCGCCAGGCCGATCTGGCCCTCCTTGACGACGAAGATCACGCGGTCGTGCTCGTCGTCGATCACGCAGTCGATGGCGTGGGCGCCCGTCAGGCTCTCGAAGAGGGCGATCATTCGAATCTGCTCGGTTTCCAGCTTGTACGCCACGGTTTCTCACCCCCTCCCCGCTACTCGGAGACGCCCTCCTCCAGTGCCTCCTCGATCGTGGACAGCAGCTCGGACTCGCCCTCGTCCAGGACGGCGAGGGAAGCGACCACGTGCGGCCGGCCGCAGACGTCGCCCAGCTCCCGGCTCGTGCCCGGGTACACGAAGACCGGGATCTCCGCCAGCTCCGCGTAGTACTCGATGTCCTCCCGGATCTCTGCGGGGCAGTTCGCGGCCATGATCACCAGCTGGGGCCTCCCGAGCTTCAGCAGCTTGATGGTCTGGTTCGAGCCGAGCACCACCTCTCCCGTCTCGATCGCCATCCGAATCTGCCGCTCGATCTCCTGCAGGTCGACCAACCCTCAGCACCCCGAGGGTGCAGAAGTAGTCTCGGCCCGTGCGCGCGGGCCCGGGCATAAAAAGTTTTGGTCCGCCGGGGGCGCGGATCGGAAACGCGGGCGCGAGGGCCGCATACTACTCCTCTTCCTCCTCCGCCTCCCGGAACCGCGAGTAGTCGACCGTGACCTCCACCGTGCCCGTGCCCACGGGGACCGGTCGGCCCACGATGATGTTCTCCAGGATGCCGCGCAGCTCCTCCACGTCGCCCGACGTGGCCGTCTCCGTCAGGACCCGGGACACGTACTCGAAGGCCGCCTTGGTCAGCGGGCTGCCCTTCAGCTCCATGATCGAGTACCCGCCCATCGACCGCACGCTCCGCAGCTCACCCCAGAAGGCCATCATGTCGCTGATCAGCATGAAGTGCCGCCGGTCGACGGAGATACCCTGGCTCTCGTACACGTCCTCCAGCTGCTCGATGACCGCGTTCCGGCCCGCCTCGATCCCGAGCAGCACGTCGATGACCTTCGGGTCGTTCGTGTTCACCCGCGTCGCGTCCACCTCGTCCAGCTGCATGAGCTTCAGCATGAGGTAGGCGCGCTTGGCCACCTTGCTGTTCCGGGCCCGCCGCGAGATCCACTTCGGCGGCCGGCCGGAGGTGCCGTCCGGGCTCCCGCGCACCAGGATGTAGTACTCTTCCTCCTCCTCGTCGTACTGGACCGAGGCGTGCAGCACGCCCTCGATCCCCTTGACCACCGCCTCCCGGAGCTCGTTGGCCAGCTCCGCGAGCTCCGAGATCGACTCCACGTCCGTCAGGACGACGCGCAGGGTGTCCCCCTCCACCTGGCAGGCCCCTCCGGTGAACTCCCGGACGAACTCGGTCAGCTCGTCCTCGTCCACCCCGAGGCGCTCCATCTCCTCCCGGTCGAGGGTCGCCTCGATCACCCGCTCCTCCGGGTTCACCTCGATCTCGCGCACCAGGTCCTCGAAGCGGGTCTCCCGGATCTTCCGGGCGACGGCCTCCGCCTTCTCCTCGTCCCGGTTGTAGGGCTCCTTCAACCGCAGGTAGATCACCCAGGTGGGGGGTCCTTGGTAGGGGAGGGAGAGGACGCGCTCCAGGGCGGGGATTCCCGTGGTGACGTCGATCTCCGCCACGCCGGCCAGGTGGAAGGTCCGCATCGTCATCTGCGTGGCCGGCTCGCACATGGACTGGGCGGCGAGCACGCCCACGGCGTCGCCGGGCTCGATCATCCGGACCTTGTAGTTCCGGACGAGGGCGCGGAGGACCCGGCGCAGGGTCTCCTCGTCCGCCTCCTTCAGGTCCTCATCCTCGGCCACCCGCTCCACGATCTCCCGCTCGAGCGCAACCGGCAGCTCCACGTCCTCCTCCTCGCAGACCTCCCGGAGCAGCCCCTCGATCCGGTCCTCAAGCCCGCTCACCGGGGCGGCCCCCTACTCCTCCTCTTCCTCCTCCAGCACGACCTCCTTGACCACGTCCAGCACGCGGTCCACGTCCATGCCGTCGCCCCACTTCTTCGCCGGGTCGACCCGGTCCTCGCCGTACGCCAGCTGGATGATGTTGTTCGCGCTGTCACGCACGCGCCCGTCCTCGTCCACGATGAGGTCCAGCGCCGTGGTCACGTACCGCCGGTGCAGGTAGCCCGAGTCCGCCGTGCGGAAGCCCTTGTCGATCAGGCCCTCCCGACCGCTCATCGCGTGCAGGAAGTACTCGACCATGTCCAGGCCCTCGAAGAAGCCGTGTCGGACGAAGCCGCCCTCCTTGATGCCCGGGATCAGGCTCTTCTCGAAGTGCGGCGTCACGCGATCCGTGTATGAGTAGTTCACGATCTTCTCCATGATGTGCTCCGTGTTGTGCTTGGCCCGGTGCGGTCGCTCGCCCATGATCGCCTGCTGCCCGCCGATCAGCGCCATGCGCGCGATGTTCGTGATGCTGCCCCGCGCGCCCGACTCCGGCATGATGTACGCCGGGTTGAAGAGGTCCCGGTTCTCCTCCAGCAGCCGCTCGACCTCGGCCCGCGGGCGGTCCAGGGTGGCCATCACCTCGCTCTCGATGTTCCGCTCGATCATCTCGCCCCGCTCCACTCGGCTCCGGTTGCACACGTCCTCCTCCTCGACCTCCCGGAGCCGCCGCTCGCCCTCCCGGATGAGCTTCCGCGCCCGCTTGATCGCCCGCCGGCAGATTTTCTCCGCCTCCTCCCGGAACCGCCGGTAGATCTCCTCCAGCTCGTCCATGCCCAGCGTGAACCCGTACCGCGTGACGAACCGCAGGCCCAGCCGCCCGACCTTGTCCATCACCTTGAGCGCGAGCTCCGCCGCCTCGAACCACGGGTACCCCTCGCCCTTCGAGACCTTCCGCGCCGCGTACCGGTGCACGAGCTCGCCCATGATCCCGTGCACGACCTTCTCGTCGAGGAACCCGCGCACGATCCGCCCCCGCTTGATGACCACCGTGCCGTGCTCCTCGTCCTCCGGGCACACCTGGTTCCGGATCTTCACCCCGTCCAGCCACTCCGGTAGGAACACGCTCAGCAGCTGTCGACCCGTGACCAGCGGCTCGCCCGGGCTGGGGTGCCCGCACACGAACTCCAGCCGGTGGATCTTCCGCTCGAAGTCCCGCGAGTACTCCGCCTCCGGCTCGAGCTCCACCTCGGACGGGTCGAACCAGTCGCCCTCCTTCTTCACCTCCTCCAGGAGCTGGTACGCCTCCTCCAGCGGGATCCACGCCCGCGAGAGCAGGTGGAGGCCCACGATCGCCTCGTGGATGGGGCTGTTGCGCACGTCCTGGTGCCCGTCCTTCGGCGGCCACAGGTGGTACACGTACGCGCCCATCAGCTCGTGCACCTCGGCCCGGGCCTCCTCGGACTGCGGCACGTGCAGGTTCATCTCGTCCCCGTCGAAGTCCGCGTTGAAGCCCACGCCCATGTAGCACGCGGCCGGCAGCCGGAACGTCTTGCCCGGCATGACCTTCGTCCGGAAGCCCAGCTCGGACTGCACGTGCAGCGTGGGCTGCCGGTTGAACATGACCGGGTCGCCGTCCATGAGGTGCCGCTCGACGATGTCGCCCGGCTCGAGGTTCTCCGCCACCTGCTCCTTGTTCTCCTCCGTGATCCGGATCCGGCTCCCATCCCGCTTGATCACGTAGTTCGCGCCGGGGTACTTGTCCGGGCCGTTCAGCACCAGCTTACGCAGCCGCTCCAGGTTCCACTCGGTGACTCGCTCGGGCACCGTGAGCTCCTTGGCCACCATCTTCGGCACGCCGAGCGTGAACGGGTCCAGCTCCGGGTCGGGCGTGATCACGGAGCGCGCCGAGAAGTTCACGCGCTTGCCCGCCAGGTTCTGCCGGAACCGTCCCTCCTTCCCCTTCAGCCGCTGCACGATGCCCTTCAGCGGCTTGCCGCCCGTCCGGTGCCGGGCGACGGGCACGCCGCCGATCTCGTTGTCGATGTACGTGGTCACGTGGTACTGCAGCAGGTCCCACTGGTCCTCGATGATGGGCTCCGGCGCGCCCGACTCGAGCGACTCCTTCAACCGCAGGTTGACCCTGACGATGTCCACCAGCTTGTGCGTGAGGTCGTCCTCCGCCCGCTCGCCCGTCTCCAGGATGATCGACGGGCGCATGGTCACGGGGGGCACGGGGAGGACCGTGAGCACCGCCCACTCCGGTCGGGCCCGCTCCGGGTGGAAGCCGAGGATCTCCACGTCCCCGTCCGGGATCTTCTCCAGCCAGGAGCGGACGTCCACCGGCCACAGCCGCTCGTCGTCCATCAGGATCGTCGTCGGCTTCTGGTACGTGATCTTCGGCGCCTCGGCGCCGCAGTGCGGGCAGGATTCTCGATCCTCCGCCCGCTCGACCACCTCCGCCGCGATCGACTTGATGGGGCGGATGCCCTCGCGCACCTCGCGCCGGTACTCCTCGATGTCGTCCTCCGGCAGCCGGACCCGGCCGCACTCCGGGCACGTGGCCCGGAGCACGTCCTTGATCCGCTCGGCGAAGCGCGGGTGGAGGACCGGGCGGGCCAGCTCGATGTGTCCGAAGTGCCCGGGGCACTTGCCCGCCGGCTGGCCGCACGTTCGACACCGCAGGCCCGGGTCGATCACGCCCATCCGCGTGTCCATCACGCCGCCCTCGATGGGGTACCCGTCCTCGTCGTACGTCTCCGGCGTGGTCACCTCCACCTTGGACATCTTCCGGATCTTCTCGGGCGGGAGGATGCCGAACAGGATCCGCCGCACGTACTTGGGTGGATCTTGAACGTGCGGCTCCTCGGCGACCATGCC
This sequence comes from Methanopyrus sp., assembly GCF_053997775.1. Classification (NCBI taxonomy): domain Archaea; kingdom Methanobacteriati; phylum Methanobacteriota; class Methanopyri; order Methanopyrales; family Methanopyraceae; genus Methanopyrus; species Methanopyrus sp. The sequence goes on along the minus strand of NZ_JBMXXF010000027.1, from coordinate 12,942 downwards.
TACTCACCCTCCTCCCGCTCCTCCTCCCGGGACAGGGGGCCGACCTCGAGGATCGTGTCCATGCCGAAGGACTTGAGCTCGTCCAGGAGGATCTTGAACGCGTAGGACATCTCCACCTTGTCCGCCCGCACCTCGCCGCAGACCGGGCAGATCGTCTTGCCCGTGGCCGCGTGCACGTAGCACAGCTCGCCGCAGTTCGGGCACACGTACGCCTCGTACCGGTCGGACTCGTCCAGCAGCCGCTCCTTGAGGAACATGGACGCGCCCCAGGCCACCAGGTCGTCCCGCTCCATCTCGCCGAACCGCAGGCCGCCCTCCCGCGCCCGACCCTCCGTCGGCTGCCGCGTGAGCACCTGGACCGGGCCGCGCGACCGCGCGTGGCACTTGTCCTTGACCAGGTGGTACAGCTTCCGGTACAGGCACACGCCCACGAAGATCTCGGCCTCGAGCTTCCGGCCCGTGCGCCCGTCGTACATGACCTCCTTGCCCGTCGGCTCGAAGCCCAGCTCCCTCAGCATCCGCTTGATCTCCTTGTACTTGTCCTTCGGCCGGGACGTGAACGCCGAGCCGTCGATGCGCTTCCCGGCCAGCGCCGCCGCCTTGCCCGCCAGCATCTCCAGGATGTGCGCGACCGTCTCTCGCGAGGGCAGCGCGTGCGGGTTCAGGATCAGGTCCGGCGTGATCCCGTCCTCCGTGAACGGCATGTCCTCCTCCGGGACGACCATCCCGATGACGCCCTTCTGACCGTGCCGCGACGAGAACTTGTCCCCCAGCTCCGGCACCCGCTCGTCCCGGATCCGCACCTTCACCAGCTTGTGCCCGTCGCTCGTCTCCGTGATGATCACGGCGTCCACGACGCCCGAGTCCGTGTGCCGGATCGCCGTCGAGGACTCCCGCCGCTCCTCCGCCGGCAGCTCCTCCGGCCGCATCTCCTCCAGGAAGCGGGGCGGGCTCGTCTTGCCGATGATCACCGCCTTACCCTCGACCTTCTCACCCACCTCGGCCAGCCCGTCCTCGCCCAGGTGCTTGTACGCCTCCTTCGACCGGTACCCGCGCACGCCCTTCTCCGGGATGCAGAACTTGTCCTTCATCCCGCCCGGGTACGTGCGGAGCTCGTCCTCGAACGTCTTGAAGAAGTACGACCGGGCGAGGCCCCGCTCGATCGCGGACTCGTTCATGATGATCGCGTCCTCCATGTTGTATCCCTCGTACGTGAGCACCGCCACGATCATGTTCTGGCCGGCGGGCCGCTCGTCGTAGTCGAACGCCTCCGTGCCCCGCGTCTTCACCAGGGGTCGGTGCGGGTAGAACAGCAGGTGACCCCGCGACTCCATGCGGAGCGGGTGATTCGCGGCGTAGAAGCCCAGGGCCTGCCGGGTCATGTTCGTACCCATCGTGTTACGCGGCGCCGAGTTCGACTCCGGCCACGGGATGCAGCTGCAGCACGTGCCGAAGATCGCGGCCGGGTCCAGCTCCACGTGCGTGTACTTCCTCCGCTCCTCCTTCGGCATCGAGTAGAACTCCTCCAGCGACTCGGCGATGAGCGCGTTCTCCTCCTCCTCGGCGTCCAGGAACTCGATGACGCCCTCCTCCTCCAGCTCCTTCCACGAGATCTCTCCCTTCCTCAGCTTCTCCAGGTGCTCCTCCGTGAGCTTGACCTCCCCGTCCTCCACGACCAGCAGCGGCCGGACGACCCGGCCTCGATCGCAGTTCACGTGCACCTCGTTGAGGTCCTCGTGGTACGCGATGTTGACGCGCCGGTCCAGCACGCCCTCGCGCCGCAGCCGCCGCGCCTCCTCCACGAACGCCTCCGGATCCTCCACGTACCCGACCAGGCGCCCGTTCACGTACACCGGGGTGAGCTCCTCTTCCTCCTCCGCGCCCGCCAGCGCCCGCTCGACCGCGCGGTCCACCCGGCTCTCGATGTCACCAGCCTCCGCGTCCGGATCGCGCGACTCGGCCATCTCGCACGCCCCCCGCGATCAGTCGGCCCGGATCAGCCCCAGGTCCTCGAGCACCTCGAGCACCTCCTCCTCGTCCGCGTCGTCGTGCACGACCTCCGCGTACAGGGCCAGGTTCTTAATCGCACCGCAGTTCGCGCCCTCCGGCGTCTCGTTCGGGCACAGCCGGCCCAGGTGCGTCGGGTGCAGGTACCGCGCCTCCTTCGGGATCGACCACTTGCCCACGCCCAGCTCCGTGGCGGCCCGGATCCGACGCAGGTGCGACATCGTGGACATCCACGTGTGCCGCTCCAGGATCTGCGAGACGCCCGTGCGCGGCCGGTAGTGACCCGTCCGCCACGTGCCCGTCGCCATGCAGCTCCGGATGTGGTCCGTGACCTTGTCCGGCCGGACGATGTACCGGATCGTCGGCTCCCGGCCCCGGGAGTACGCGCGCTCGAACTGGTACCGCATCTCCCGCGCCAGCTGCTGGAACGCGTACTCGTACGCCTCGTACAGCAGGTCGCCCGCCAGCTTGACCCGCTTGTTCGCGTAGTGATCCCGGTCCCGGATGCTCTTCACCTTCACCCGCTTGTACTTCAGCTCCAGCACCTCCCGCACCATCCGCAGGATCTCCTCCGCCTTCCGCCGGAACACCCGCTCCAACCGCTCCTCGTCGTCCAGGTCGTCCACCTCCGCGATGTGCGGGAGGAAGTACTTCGCCAGCACCTCCTTCCCGCGCCGGATCCGGTCCTCCCGCGAGTCCTCCGCCCCGGCCAGCCGCCCGATGTACTCCAGCGCGTCCTCCTGCGTCGCGATCTCCTCCCGCACCAGGATCCGCAGCTGCTCGGCCATCACCGTCGCGAACTCGCGCCCCACCCCGTCCAGGATCTCCTCCTCGCTCAGCCCCAGCGCCCGCAGCAGGATGACCACCGGGTACCGCCGGTGCACGGCCGGCATGTCGACCACGAGCCGACCCTTCCGATCGATCACGTCCACCGGACCGCGGTACCGCTCACCCCGCGAGTACACCCGGGACCGGATCTCGTCCAGCACGCCCCGCTCCCGGATCTTCTCGTTCACCCGCCGGTTCGGCGCGATATCCTCCAGCGACATCAGCACGCGCTCCGACCCGTTGATGATGAAGTACCCGCCCGGGTCCCTCGGGTCCTCCCCCACCTCGATCAGCTCCTCCTCGGACATCCCGTACGTGTTGCACAGCTTCGACCGCACCATCACCGGGAGCTCGCCCACGTACACCGTCTCCCGCTCCACCTCCTCCCCGTCCTCGTACATCACGATCTCCGCGTACATCGGCGCGGAGTACATCATGTTCCGCAGCCGCGCCTCCATCGGGTAGATCCGCCGCCGCGCCCCGTCCGGCTCGATGGACGACGGCTCCCCGTACTCGATCTTCTCGAACTCGATCCGGTAGCTCGCGCCCTCCACGTCCGGCTCGATCGGCTCCAGGCTCTCGACCAACCGCTGCAGACCCTCGTCGATCAACCAGTGGTAAGACAGGAAGTGGTGAACGATGAGCGGATGCGTTCTAACGTCGCCCACCCGCTCATCGTTCCGCCGAAGGTACCCCTCGAGCAGGGCGTAGTAATCCTCCTCCGACAGGGACCGAACCGGCTTCGACAAGGGCCACACCCCCTACTCGGGCGGGCTCGTCACGACCCGGTACACGACCACCTTCCCCGCGGTAGGACTCTCCCGCTCGATCCGCACGAGCGCCCCCGGACGGATCTTCCGACCGAGCTTCTCACTCAGGGCGACGATCACCGGATCGTTCGTGTGGATCCGGGGCAGGTCGTCCTTGCTCACCCCGAGCTCCTCCAGGATCCGCTCGATCTCCTCCTCATCCTCGATCACCTCGTGCTTCGGAACGAGCTCGTGGTTCAGCACCACGTCCGGATCCAACCGCTCGGACATACCCCTTCCCCCACCCCATCGGGCACGCCTCGATGCACAGTCCGCAGTCCACGCACGCACCCTCCCGAAAGGACAGGAACACCTCCCGCACGGCCACCACGGGGGGCAGGAGGCAGTCCACCCGGGGGCAGAGCTCCCAGCACGCGCCGCACCGCCGGCACGGACCCGAGACCACCGCCCGCCCCTCCCGAACCTCGATGACCCCCTCCTCACACGCCTCCGCGCAGAGCCCGCACCCCGAGCACCGATCCACCCGCACCCACGGGTGCGGGAGCAACCACTCCGCCCGACGCTGCACCCAAGCCACCGGACACACCAGGCCCGCGAGCCCCGGGGGCAGCCGCTCCACCTCGAGCCGCTCGCAGAGCCCGCAGACCTCGCAGAAGGCCTCCCTGACCCGCTCCCGCACCCTCAGCGAACCAGTGGGGCAGACCTCGGCGCACCGACCGCAGGCCACGCAGGCCCGGAACTCCAGCGCCGGCCGGAACCTCCTGAAATCCCGATACAAAGGTCCCCGACCCGGAACCCACTATCGGGCCGGCGTCTCCCGGCTCACCTCCGACCTCCCGCCCACGTTCTCAATGCGCCACAGCGTGTCCGCGGCCTCCTCCAGCTCCTCATCGTGCGTCACGACGATCGCCTGCCGAATCCTCCCCTCCTCCCCCAACCGCAGCTCCCTGAGCGCCTGCGCCAACCGCTCCCGGTGCTCAGAGTCCAGGTGCTCCGTCGGCTCGTCCAGCATTATAAAAGGCGCGAAGTTCGAGCCCACCATGGCGAGCGCCAGCCTCAACGCCAACCCAATTATAACTTTTTCCCCACCGCTCATCCGATCCGCATCGATCAGGTACCCACCCGGCGCCAACGCCCGAATCCGCTCCCCATCACCCTCAATCCTCAACGACCCGTACCGATCCGACAGCGCCTCCAACAACCGGGACGCCTCCCGCTCCACCACCGGCAACAACGCCTCCCTCGCCACGTCCCGCGAGTACTTGAACCCCTCCTTCGCCAGCTCCAACGCCCCCTTCAACGACTCGAGCGCGCGACACTCCCGCTCCGCCCTCCGAAGCCTCCTCACCTCCCTCTCCAACCCCTCACGCTCCTTACGCAGCCCCTCCAGCCGCCCCTCGCACCGCCGAAGCTCGTCCCGAGCCCGCTCGTAATCCTCCCTGACCCGCTCCATCCGCTCCTCGAGATCCTCCAACGACCCCCACTTACTCACCAACTCATCCCGCTCCTCCTCCAGCTCCCTCAACCTCTCCTCCAACTCCGACCGCCTCTCGCGCAGCTCGCGGAGCTTGTCCCGGAGCTCCTTCTCCCGCTTCACCTCCTCCCTCAGCCGCTCGTACTCCCGGACGTCCTCCCGAACCTTCCTCAGCTCCTCCTCCAACCGATCGCGCCGCTCCCTCAGCTCCTTGACCATCCGCCCCGCCTCGTCCACGTCCCCCGGGCGCTCACCCAACACCTCGCCCAGGCGGCGAAGCAGCTCCTCCCTCTCCTCACGCTTCCTCTCCAGCTCCTCCTCGAGCCGATCCAGCTCCCGAAGCCAGCCCTCAACGGCCCCGACGACCTCGCACGCCTTCCTGATCCGATCCAGGTCACCGTCCAGCAGCGAATAGGCCTCCAGCCCCTTGAGCCGCTTCACCTCCTCCAGCCGCTCCTCCAACTCGCGAACCCCCTGCCTCAACTCCCCCCGCCGATCCCGAGCCCGCTCGAGCTCAGCCTCCACCCGGTCCCGCTCCTCCTTCAGCTCCCGCTCCCGCTCCCTCAACCGCTCCAGCTCCTTCTCGACGCGCCGGAGCTCCTCCTCGGCCTCGTCACGCAGCCGCTCCGCCCGCTCGGGCGTCAGCCTCCGCAGGCAGACCGGGCACCTACTCTCCGCCTCACGCAGCTTCTCCAACCGCTCCTCCAGCTCCCGACGCTTGGAGCGGAGCCTGGCCCGCTCCTCCCGAACCTCCTCAAGCGCGTCCCGCAACTCACCCTGCCTGTTCTCCAACCGTCGAATCCTCTCCTCCAACTTCCTTAACTCCTCCACCAACTCCTCCCGCCGCTCGCGGAGCTCCTCCTCCCGCTCGAGCTCCCGGAGCCCTTGATCGAGCTCCCTCAGCTCGTCGCGCAGCTCCAGCAGTCGCCGAGGATCGACGCCCAGCTCCCTACGGATCCCGTCCAGATCCTCCCGCAGCCGCTTCAGGTCCCCCTTCAACGACTCGATGCGAGTGGTAACCTCCTGCAGCTCGTCTCGAAGGTCCTCGGCCCGGTCGAGCCGCTCCCTCAGCCCCTCTAACCGCTCCCTCAGCTTCCGCTCCCGCTCCACGGACCCCTTGAGCTCCCTCATCCGGCGCCGCTTCTCCTTCAGCTCCTTCAGCCGCTCCTCCAGGTCGCGAATGCGCTCCCGGTAGTGCCTCAGTTCCCCCTTTACCGACTCGATTTCCCGCTCGATCTCGCTCAGCCGCTCGTACGCCCGCTCCAGCCGCTCCTTCTCCCTCCGAAGCTCGTCCACCCGGGGTCTGAGCTCCTTGACCCGCCGCTCCAGATCGTCTATCTCGGACTCGACCTGCTCAAGCCGCCGCCGGGACCCTCGCAGCTCCTTCACGCGGTCCCGAGCGTGCTCCAGCTTGACCTCCACGAGTCGGGCCAGCTCGTGGGCCTGCTCGCGGGCTTTCCGGTAGTCGGTCAGCCCCAGGGTCCGGTCGATGAGCCGCTTCCGCTCCTCCGGGCTCTCCTCCACCAGCCGGGCGATCTCGCCCTGCCGTATGTACACCGCCTCGCGGAAGACGTCCCGGTCCACGCCGCCCAGGATCTCCGCGAGCTTCCGGTCGACGTCCCGGGCCCGGTCCTTCGCGATCACCCTCCAGCCGTCCTCGTCCTCCACCAGCAGCCTCGGGTCTCGCTGTCCCGCGCCCCGGATGAACCGGCGCTCGATCCGGTACCTCCGGTCGCCCACGCGGAAGGTGACCCGCACCTCCGCCCGCTTCTCCCCCTCCCGGATCAGCTCGTCGTAGCTGCGGAAGGAGCGGGCCTCCGGGAAGAGGGCCAGGCAGATGGCCTCGAGCACGGACGTCTTCCCGGCTCCGTTCGGGCCGATGAGCACGTTGACGCCCTCGGTGAACTCCAGCTCCGTGCGCTCGTGGGAGCGGAGGTTGAAGATCTCCACCCGCTCGATCAAGCCCGGGCTCCCCTCACAGGAACTGGTCGAGGGAGGACTGGCCACCGGGGCGGGCCGGCCGGGGTTCGGGCCTTCGGTCCCGCCGGTCGCCCTCGGGCTCGGAGCGCTCCCGCTCCGGACCCTCCTCGGTGGTGTCCTCCTCGTCCTCCTCGGGCCCCTCTACGTCATCCTCCCCGTCCTTCTCACCCTCGTCCTCCTCCAGGAGCTCCCGCTTGAACTCCCGGATCAGGTCGCCGGGGTCCAGCCGCTCTCCCTCTCGGACCGCCCGCAGCATCCGGCGCATGAGCTGCAGCACCAGGTCGTCGTCGACGTCGGAGTCCCGGAGTCTGGCCCGGCGGGCCCGGCTCAGGGCCCGCTCGAGGATTCGGTCCTCGGTGAGGTCCTCCGGTCGGTCCTCGCCCTCGGGCGCGTCCCCCTCCTCCCGCTCCCGGACGTCGATCAGGCACCGTTCGGCCCCGGCCCGCTCCGCGATCCGCTCGATCTCGTCCGGGCTCGCGCCCACGTCCACGGCGACGACCTTCACGACGGGGCCGCCGTAGCGGGTCCTTCGGCGGGCGCGCCGGACCTCCCGTTCCAGGCGCTCCCTCCAGCCGTCTCCGGAGACGCGGACGGTGGTGAGGCCGCGACTCCACTCGATCTCGATGAACTCGTGCTCCACCTCGCCGTCGGGGTGCGCCTCGAGGAGGTAGAAGCCGCGCCGGTCCTCGCTTGCTTCGGTGAACGTGATGGGCTCGGGGCTGCCGGGGTAGCAGGCGGGTCGGTCGTGGAGGGTGCGTTCCAGGCGCGGGGTGTGCACGTGTCCGAGGGCGTAGTAGTCGTACCCTTCGGGCAGGTACGTCTCCTCGATCACCTCGGACTCGGTCGGGATCGTGTCGGGGAGGGCGAGGTGCATCAGGGCGAGGTTCACGTCCGCTTCGGGGTCGGGTCGGAAGGTTCGTCGGATGCGCGGTGACTCGCGGATGAAGTCCCGTTTCGGCAGGTACTGGAGGCCGTGCACGCACGCGGTCGTGCCGTCGGCCTCGAGCCGGTGTTCGTGGGTGCGTTCCCCGGGCGAGTAGTAGAGGTGCCTGAGGAGGCCGGCGCGCTCGAGGACGCGGAGGGGGGAGATGGCCCCGGCCCGGCGGCGGACCTCGTGGTTGCCGGAGACGGCGAGGATCTCGACCCCGTCCTCGCGCAGTCGGGAGAGCTCTCGGACGGCGAGGTCGAGCGCCTCGGTCTTGGGTCGGGCGTGGTCGAAGAGGTCGCCGGCGATGAGGACCGCGTCGACGGAGCACTCCCGGACTCGGGCCATCATCCGCTTGAAGGTCTTCATCACGGCCTCCTCGCGGGCCTTGAGGTTCATGAGGGCGTGCCCGAGGTGCACGTCGGCGAGGTGGGCGAGTCGCAAGGGTTAGAGCCCCAGGGTGGGGTCCTCCTGGGCGTGTTCCTCCCGCCAGCGCTTCAGCTCCTCGAGCACGTCCGGGGTCTCCCCGCCGTGCTTGGTGCGGCGGGGGCGGATGTCGACGAAGGCGGGGATGTTGATCGCGCTGCCGGTGATGAAGGCCGTGCCCGTGGGGAGGCCCTTGATCCGCTCCAGGGCCTCCTTGGTGATGCCCTCGCCGCTCTTGCGGATGTTCTCGAGGTCGTCCGGGTTCGCGGTGCGGAGGATGATCATGGTGTTGCACTGGGAGAGGACGGTCGTGTCCACGCGGCCGGGGCGCTGGCTCACCACGCAGAGGCCGGCCATGAACTTCCGGCCCTCGCGGGCGAAGTCGCGGATGACGGAGAGGGAGGTCTTGGAGGTCGTGCGCTCCTCGCCCGCGGGCGCGAAGTTGTGGGCCTCCTCGAGGACGACGAACACGGGCGGGATCCGGTCCTTGCTGCGGAGGTCGAACAGTCGGCGGAGGAAGTGCGTGACCACGATCTGCTGGGCGCGGTCCGGGACGCCGCGGAGGTTGAGCACGAGCACCCGTTCCGGTCGGACGTGTCGCTTCAGGTCGGGCGACTCCTGGGTCTTGAAGATCCCGTAGCGGAGCAGCGGCTTCAGATCCCGGATCGCCGCCCGGGCGGCCTGGTACTCGGCCATGTCGCCCGCCGCGCGAGCCCGCTCGGCGTGCCGCTCCAGGAGCTCGACCACGTCCTCCAGCGAGTACTTCTTGCCCTCCTCGTTCCGCCGACGCCGCAGTTCCTTCAGCACCTGGCCGAGCACGTTAGGGGCGGCCCGGCGCTTGGCGAGCTCAGGGGCCAGCACCTCGAAGTCCTCCTGGCCGAGCTTCGTCGTGTCGATGGTGATCGAGTAGTCCCGGACCCCGTCCGAGCCCTCCGGGGCGAAGACGACGACGTCGTCCAGCCCCTTCGGCTCCAGCCCCCACCGCTCCAGCCGCTCCCGGTCCGGGGACGGCTCGCGCAGGCTCGTGTACTCCCCGTGCGGGTCGATGACGACCACGGGGACGCCCCGCTCCACCACCTCCTCGATCAGGACGCCCACCGTGTAGCTCTTACCGCTGCCCGTCATCCCCAGGACCGCGCAGTGCAGCGTGAGCAGCTCGTTCAGCCGCAGGAAGATGCGCGCCCGCGAGTCCTTCAGCCGGCCCACGTACAGCTCGCCGCTCGAGAACAGGTCCTCCAGCTCCGGCTCCGGGAGCTTGTACACCGGGTCCGTGGGGCGCGCGGGCATCCGGGGGTCCCGCAGCCGCCCGTCCTCGAGCGCCCCCACGACCTCCACCCGGGCCACCACCATCCAGTCCAGGTTCGGCACGGGCCGCCCGCTCACCATCGAGGCCCGCGCGATCTCCCCCTTGATCCCCTCGTGCACGTCCCGGGCGACGTCCTCCACCCGACCCAGCAGCTCCCGACCGCCCGAGCCCGGCTCCCGCACGACCACGTAGTCGCCCACGCCCACGTCGCCCGCGTCCCGGCTGATCACGAACGTGAACTCCCGCACGGACGGGCTCTCGTACACGTACCCGACCACCTCGCGCCCGCTCAACCCGCTCGACCCCCGTGCCGGCGCTCGATCTCCCGGCGCGCCTCCTCACTCGACACCGACCGCGGCCGCGACTCCCGCCGCAGCCGCCGGAACACGGTGAAGATCACGTCCAACTCGCCCCGCGCGGCCAGCTCCTCCAGGATCCCCTCCTCCAGCCAGTCGATCAGCGACCGGGTCACCTTGGCGAACTCGTCCGCCATCACCAGGGGGAGCGGGATCCCGTACCCCCCGTACTCCACCGACGTGCCCAGGACGATCGCGGCCGCCTCGTCCGGGTCCACGAACTCCGGGATCTCCACCCGAACCGGGGGCGAGTACTCCGTCGTCCGCACGTAAAACGTGCGCACCTCGTACCCCGTCGCGCGCTCGAACTCCCGCACGACCGGGTACTCCCGGGCCGGCACCCGGAACGCGTGCGTCCGCTCCCCCACCCGCAGCACCGGCTCCCCGTTCAACCGCCGCGAGAGCGCCACCGGGTCGTTGAGCGTCTTCAACGAGTCCAGCGACTCCCCCAGCTCCCCCTCCACGCTCCGCAGCAGGTGCCGCGCCTTGCAGTCCTCCACCACCCCAAGCACCACCGTCCCCTCCCCCTCGCACACCTCCAGCAGCCGCCGCCGCGCGCGCAGCAGCTTCCCCCAGTAATCCCGACGGTTCGGACTGTCCTCGTTCGCCCCCTTCAGATCGTGGTGCGGCACGAGCGGCCCGTCCAGCATGACCACCTCACCGCGCTCCGCCGCCCGCGTCGCCACGTCCGACTCCAGCTTCACCCGCCGCGCCGCCACCCGCACCTGCGGCGCCCGCGTGCGCGACAGCGTCCCGAAGTCCCAGGAGGAGAGCACGTCCTCCTCCGACCACGCCGCCGCCCGCGTCACGTACAGGACCACGCCCTGGTACTCCCGCATCCCCTCCCCGCCGTCCACCCCGAACGTCGCGCTCAGATCCGGCGTCCGCGGACGAACCCGCCGCTTCCGCTCGCGCACGTACTCCAGGACCCGCCGCAGCCGGGAGTTCCGCTCGGGCGAGATCCGCCGGCTGACCCGAACCACCTCCTCCGCCAACTCGCCGCGGCGGCGGGACAGGTCGTCCAGTATCCGCCCGTACTCGCGCCCGCGTCGCACCTCAAAGCGCTCCAGGAACCGCTCCAAATCCAAGGAAGGGCGCCTCCCCCGACCCGCCCCCGCGCCCGCGGATAACTGCCTTGCGGGAACCGAAACGTTACGATCCTCGTAACGATTCTGGCTGGCGCCCCGGCCGGGATTTGAACCCGGGTCCCGGGCTCGACAGGCCCGGATGATAGACCGGGCTACACCGCCGGGGCGCGCCCGTCCCGCACCCACCATAAACCAGATTATAAACTTTTCCCCTACCTACCCTCCCGCTCCACCACCACCTTCAACTTCCTACCGGAGCCCTCGACCGAGACCCGGTACGTTCCCCACCACCCCTTCACCGGATTCTCCACTTCCTCCTCGCTCCTAGGCCGCCCGTGCACCGCCACGTACACGTGGAACAGCACGTTCCGCCGCAGCAGCTCGACCACCGCCCCCTCGTTAATCCCCTCGTACTCCAGCCGGAACACCACCCGATCCCCCTTCACCTTGACCTTCTCCACTCGCAGCTCCCCGGAGACCTCCTGCCCCTGGTACTCGATCCCCGCCGTCACCTCGTCGCACGTCTTCGCCACCGCGTCCGCCGCGGCCTTCCGCACGCAGAACCACTCGTACTCCGGACCCAGGTACCCGGCCGCGACGGCCCCCACGATCCCCACCACCGCGATCGAGAGGAGCGCGAACTCGGTCGACACCTGCCCTCTCACGGTCACCATCCCCCGGGCGGTCCTGGGGCTCCTCCACCACCGGACGACCCGGGCGGGCCCGACCACGGCGGCGACGGCTGCGGCTCGGGCGGCGGGATCACGTAGAACGCGAAGGTGAACGGCCGGCCCGAGGTCGAGCACCACCACCCGCGCTCCGGCCACTCGCTCACCGGCCGGATGACGCCTCGCAGGTAGGCCTCCGGGTCGATCATCACCACGCCCGGCCGCAGGTAGCCCGGCTGGTACCGGCCCACGACCACGGGCACGCTCACCACCACGGACACCCGACGGCGCCAGCGGCCCCCCAGCTGCAGGATCACCTCGATCCGACCGATCGTCACGTCCCCGAGGGACGCCACCTCCCGCACCCGCAGCTTCAGGTAGTACTCGTCATCCCCGATCCTTTCCGGCAGCGGGATCCGGTTGGCCGTGGCCTGCCAGTCGGGCAGCCAGTTGATCGTGCCCGCCACGGCCCCCGCCACGTAGCTCGCGATCCGGTGCGCCTCGGCCAGCTCCGACAGGTCCGCCACGGTGATCACGGTGCTCAGGATAGAACTGAAGAAGTACGAGCCCAGCACCAGGAGTACCAGCAGTAACAGGGTGAACTCCAGCGTGACCTGACCGCGATCAGGCATTACGCACGACCACGGTCTTGACGCCGTTACGCTCATGGACCTCGATCACCACCCGTCCCGGCACCCTCACGTCGCCCGTGTCGAAGGTGACGCCAAAGCCCGAGAAGAACTTGGCCCGTCCCTCCACCCCGTGCCCGAACACGACCACCTCGTACTCGTCCTGCACCGTCGGCCCCTCCACCCGCACCCGGTACTCCCGCTCCCCGGAGCCGGGCCGCCCCCGGACGTACACCTTGAAGACCGTCCCGTCGTCGCACTCGGCCGCCTTCTCCAGCACGTCGGCCAGCTGCTCCGCCATCGACTTGGCTTCCAGGGCCGCCTCGCCCCGCTCCGCGCCCCCCAGGCCCGACCACACGTAGGAGAGGACCGCCCCGAGCACGCCCACGCACACCAGCAGGATCAGCCCGTACTCGACCGTCACCTGGCCCCTCCGAGGAGAATTAATAAGCATCAGCGCGCCCCCGCCCGCGGGGGTACTCCCC
>NZ_JBMXXF010000026.1:0-12724 GCF_053997775.1 Methanopyrus sp. | reverse complement strand
CTCGTAACGATTTCCGCTGGTGCGGGGGCCGGGATTTGAACCCGGGACGGCCCTACGGCCACGGGATCCTAAGTCCCGCCCCTTTGACCAGGCTCGGGCGCCCCCGCGCGCTCCGGGCGGCCGGTAGGCTCCTCGGTATTTAACGTTTTTCCCTACAGGGGCACGTGGCGTTGTCGCAGCGGCGGTTCCCAGCCCCGCCAATCCATGTCGTAGGGGGTGACCTTCGGGGGCACTCGGTCCACTTCGTAGTAGAGCCAGGCCTCGAAGGGTGGGCTCAGTCCGCGGCCCCAGGGCTCGTGGTATCGGTGGAGTCGGTGGAGGATGACGGGTTTCATGTGGGGCCAGTCGGGGTACCGTTGCCAGAATTCCCGCCAGTGGAGGGCCTGGGTGAGGGTGGCGGTGTAGAGGGTGACCGCCACGCAGCCGGGGGGTTCCCACCAGGCGGGGCCCAGGAGTAGGAGGGAGGCGGTGCCGAATCGGAAGACGACGAGGCCGGTGGAGGTCCAGAAGAGGGCGGCGAGGCGTACCTTGTTCCAGTCGGGGCGTTGGGAGAGGAGTGCGCCGGCGATGGGGACGGCGACGAGGTAGAACCACGTGGGTAGGGCGCCCTCTAGGGCGGCGGGTGGTTCCCACTCGGCCACGTTCCCCAGGAGTTTGAGGACGAGGCCGGGGCGGTGGTAGGTGAGGAGGGCGTGGGAGGCGGTGCCTGGGAGGGGGAGGGTGGTGAGTGCGCCGAGGGTGAAGCCGGCGAGGAGTTTCAGGAGTTGGAGGCGGGCGCGTCGGGGTGGGTCGGGGAGGAGGGTGAGGGTGGCGAGGATGAGGGGGGCTTCGGGCCAGCCGTCGTAGCAGGCGCCGGTGAGGAGGCCGAGGGCGATCGCGGCGGGGAGGTGGGTGCGGGTGTGGGTGGGTCGGTGGAGGGTGGAGAGTGCGAGGGTGCCGAGCAGTGGGTAGGTGAGGAGGCAGATCGTGCGTTTGCCGCCGAGGAAGGCGGCGTAGTGGAGGTTGTACACGGCGGTGAGGATCCAGGGGATGACGGCGCCCATGCGGGGTTCGAGTCGCCAGGCGAGGAGGGTGGCGGTGAGGCCGAGGGCGAGGGCGAGGAGGTAGCGGTGGTCGTGTTGGGGGCCGGCGTGCGGGTGGAGGAGGTGGGCGCAGAGGGGGATGATGGGGGTTTGGTACTGGAAGGGGGGTTGGTCCTGGCGCCACCAGCTGACGCGGGGGTAGTGGCCGTGCTTGGCGTAGTACTTGGCGATGAAGCCGTAGTAGAACCAGTCGGGGGCGTTGGGGGGCCAGAGGTGTGAGAGGTACGTGGAGAGGGTGAACACCGCGAGCCCGGTGAGGAGGATGAGGAGGTGTAGGGGGGCGCGCACGGGGCTCCCCTCAGGGGTGGAGGCGTTTGCGGTCGCGGGGGAAGAGGGTGACCTCGCGGATGTTCTCCATGCCGGTGAGGGTCATCAGGGTGCGTTCGAGGCCGAGTCCCCAGCCTCCGTGCGGCGGCATGCCGTAGCGGAAGGCCTCGAGGTAGTGCCGGAAGTCGTCCGGGTTCAGTCCCTGCTCCTTGATCTGGTCCACGAGGGTCTCGTACCGGTGCTCGCGCTGGGCGCCCGAGGCGAGCTCGAGGCCCTGGTACATGAGGTCGAAGGCGCGGGTGACCTCGTCGTCCTTGGCCATGGTGTAGAAGGGGCGGGTCTCCCGGGGCCACTCGGTGATGAAGATCGGCTCGTCGAAGAGCTCGCCCAGCTTGCGCTCGGCCTCCGTGGGCAGGTCCTCGCCCCACTCGACGTGGATCCCGTGCTCGGCGAGGAGGTCCAGGGTCTCCTCGTAGGTGAGTCGCTCGAAGGGGGGCTCGAGCTCGGGGAGCTCCACATCGAGGGTCTTCAGCTCCTCCTCGCACTCCTCGGCGACGCGGTGGAACACGTGGGCGAGGAGCTCCTCGAGGACGCGCATGACGTCCTCCTCGCTCTCGATGAAGGACATCTCGATGTCCACGGAGATGGCCTCGTTCAGGTGTCGCCGCGTGTTGTGCTCCTCGGCGCGGAAGATGGGGCCGATCTCGTACACGCGCTCGAAGCCGGCGGCCATGAGCATCTGCTTGTACAGCTGCGGGCTCTGGGCGAGGTACGCGTCCCGCTCGAAGTACACGACGGGGAAGAGCTCGGTGCCGCCCTCCGTGGCGGACGCGATGATCTTCGGCGTGTGCACCTCGAGGAACCCGCGGTCCTCGAGGAACTCGCGGATGGCCGTGGTCGCGACGTCCCGGATCCGGAAGACCGCCCGCGGCTCCTCGCGTCGGAGGTCGAGCACGCGCGCGTCCAGCCGCGTGTCCAGGTCCGCGTCCACCTTGCCCGTCGGGTCGAGGGGCAGGTGCGTCTCGGACTCGGAGAGCACCTCGAGCTCCTCGGGGATGACCTCGACCCCGCCGGGCGCCTTCTCGTTCGCCTGGACGGTGCCCCGGACGCGGATCACGGACTCCTTCTTCAGCCTCGGGACCCGCTCGAACACGTCCTCCGGCACCTTCTGCCGCGGGCAGGTGACCTGCACGATGCCGGAGCGGTCGCGGAGGAGGAGGAACTTGATCCCGCCCAGGTCGCGGATCTCGTGCACCCAGCCCGCGAGCGTGACCTCCTCCCCATCCCGCTCCGGGGTGACCTCCGCGGCCTGCGTGTCCTTCAGCACGTCGATCACCCCCGGGAGCGCTCCGATCGGACCCTCGCGGCCTCGGCGTGGTTCGGCAGGCCCTCCCGCGCGGCCAGCTCCTCGACGATGGGCAGGAGGGCCTCGACGTCCGACTCGTCGAGCCGCTGGTACGGGATGAGCTTGAGGAAGTCCCAGGGGCCGAGCGCCCCGCGCGCCCGGGCGAACCCGCCCGTCGGCAGCACGTGATTGGGCCCGGCCGCGTAATCGCCGAACGGGACGGCGGAGAGATGACCCACGAAGACCGCGCCCGCGCTCTCGACCCGCGGCAGCAGCTCCTCCGGGCGCTCGACCGAGAGCTGGAGGTGCTCCGGGGCGTACTCGTTCGCCACCCTCACGCACTCCTCCAGCGAGTCCAGGACCACGATCCACCCGTGCTCGTCCAGCGCGCTCGTGACCACGTCCTCCCGATCGACCCCACCCTTAAGGATCTCCTCCACGCGGTCCCGCACCTCCCGGGCCAGCCGCTCGGAGTCCGTCAGGAGCACGGCCGCGGCCTCGGGATCGTGCTCGGCCTGCGCGATCAGGTCCCAGGCCAGCCACTCCGGGTCGGCCGACTCGTCCGCGATGATCAGGATCTCCGTGGGACCGGCCGGCATGTCCACGTCCACGCCGGCCCGCGTGTAGGCCAGGAGCTTCGCGGCGGTGACGTACACGTTCCCCGGGCCCACGATCTTGTCCACGCGCGGGACCGCGTCGGTCCCCACCGCCAGCGCGGCCACCGCCTGCGCGCCACCCACTCTGAAGATCGCGTCCGCACCCGCGAGGTCCGCCGCCACGAGCACCTCGGGCGAGGCCCGCACCGGGTTATCCGCCGGGGGCGTGCACACGTAGACCCGATCGCACCCGGCCACCTTCGCCGGGATGACCGTCATCAGGGCCGTGGACGGGTACGCGGCCCGGCCCCCCGGGACGTAACACCCCACGGTCGGGACCGGCCGGACGAGCACGCCGCACTCGGTCCCCTCCACCGACACCGAGAGGGAGTCCCAGTCCGGGGCGACCTTACGGTGGAACTCCTCGATGCGACCCGCCGCGCGCTCGATCGCGTCCAGCGTCGCGTCGTCCACGAGCTCCCGCGCCCGCTCCACGTCCTCCTCCGACACGCGCAGCTCGTCCGCCCCGAGCCCCACCCCGTCGAACCGCTCCGTGTACTCCAGCAGCGCCTCGTCCCCGCGCTCACGCACGTCCTCGAAGATCCGCTCCACGTCCGGGAGGACCTCCTCAACGCGCACCTCCGACCGCTTCAGCACCCTCCGAAGCTCCCGCTCGCTAGGATTCACCAGCATCCTCATCGGCCAGCACCCTCAGCCGCCGGGAGATGTACTCCAACACCTCCGCCAGGACCGCGTCGTTGTCGTACGCCTCCAGCACCTCTCGGGCCCTCTCCTTATCCATGTTTTCGTACTCGCGAGCGATCTTCCGCACGCACCGGACCACGTTGTCCACGATCGTGATGTCCGCATCCCGGGCCGTCCGGGAGAGCGGGTTCAGGTCGATGGCGGCGACCCGCTTACCCAGCTCCTTCAACGCCCGCGTCCGGTCTCCGTCCTCCAGCGGCACGAGGACGAAGTCCGCCCGGCGGATCCCCCGCTCGTCCACGATCCCCCGGCGGGAGGAGAGGTTCGGAAGCCGGGTGAGGTGCCCCCGATCCACCCCGAGCACGTTCCGCGCCCCGGCCTCCTCCAGCACCCTCCGGATCCGGCGCGCCCGCTCCTCCGTGCGGTGGAACAGGTTCACCTCGAGCGGGGCCCCGGTGACCTCGGACAGCTCCACCAGCTCGTCCGGGCACAGCGCGGCCACGTTCCCGTTCACCGAGATCACCGGGCGCTCCGCGAGGTGAAACGCGGCCGCGGCGGCCCGGATCGCGCGGCGCGCCGGCGGGATCGTCCGCTCCCCGAGCAGGTAGTCGAACGCCTCCCCCCGCCCGTGCGCGATCAGCCCCTGAGGGACCACGTACCCCTCCTCGAACCCGCGGACCAACCGCTCCCGGATCCGGAGCGCCTCGGCCCGGGGGTGATCGGGCGGGATCTCCACCCTACCCACCCCCGAGCCGCTCGATGAGCAGGTCCCGCAGCGCCCGGGCCAGCCGGACCTTGGGCCCGCGCACGCGCCGCACGACCCGACCCTCCCGGTCCAGGATCCACCACTCGGAGGACTCCGACCCCAGCGCCTCCGGCGGGTTCGCCACGACCAGGTCGCAGGGGACGCGCTCCAGCAGCCGCCGCGCGCCCTCCACCGGGTCCGGGTCCACCTTGAACGCGACCTTCACACCGTCGAACTCCGGGAACACCTCCTCGACGATCTTCGGGGTCGGAACGAGCTCCACCGTGTGACGCGACCGCGAGTCGAGCTTCCCCTCCGCCCGCTCCCGGGGCCGGAAGTCCGCCGGGGCCGCCGCCATCACGATCGCGTCCACGTCCCCGATCCGCCTCCGCACCTCCTCCAGCATCTCCTCGGTCGTGCGCACCTCCACCCGCTCGTCCGCGGGGGCCTCCACCCGCAGGGGCCCGTGCACGAGGATGACCTCGGCGCCCGCGGCGCGGAGCTGCTCGCAGATGAGGGCGGCGGTCCGCCCGGAGCTCGGGTTCGTGAGCACGCGCACGTCGTCCAGGGGCTCGAGCGTGGGCCCCCCGGTGACGAGGACCCGGACCCCGGCCAGCTCCCCCTCGACGGCGCGGACGAGGTCCTCCAGCTCGGCCAGCTTGGCCTTCCCCTCCTCGATCCGGGGCGGGACGACGGTCACGCCCATCTCCTCCAGCCGTCTGAGGGCGCGGCGGGCGGGGGGCGAGCGGTACATGGGCTCGGCCATGGCCGGGGCGACGATCAATCGTTTCCCGGCGCCTAACGATGCGAGCGCGGTGAGGGTGACGGGGTTGTCGGCGATCCCGTGCGCGAGCTTGGCAAGGGTGTTCAGGGTGGCCGGGGCGATCAGCACGGCGTCCGCCCACTCCGCGAGCCTCACGTGCTCGGCCCGCTCCGTGAGCTCGGTGACCACCTCCTCCGCCGCGAGCCCCAGCGCGTCCCGGCCCACGAACCTCAGGGCCGACTCCGTGGCGACGACCCGGACCGCGTGCCCCCGGCGCTCGAGCTCCCGGCAGAGGTCGGGCGCGCGGTAGGCGGCGACGCTGCCGGTCACGCCCACCACGACGTTAACCAAACGTGACCTCCACCTCCATGCCCGTCAGCTCCTTGATCGCCTCCTGCAGCTCGTCCACCGGCGCCGGCACCCGGTTCCGATCCCGGTGGTGGATGACCGCCTTGTACCGCTCTCCCTCCGGCTCGTACACGACGTTCACGCTGAGCAACCGGGCCGGGATGATCAGGTCCTGGATCAGCTTCCGCAGCTGTCGGATGTCCTCGGGATCCTCCACCTCCTCCACGACCCGCACCTTCTTCCCCAGGTGATCGGAGAGAGCCCGGGACACCCGACCGCCCTTGCCGATCAGCTTGCCCGCCATCCCCGGCCTCGTGACGAGGACCACGAGGCTCCCCGTGTCGATGGTCCGCAGCAGGACCGCGTCCTCCAGCGAGGGGTACTTCTCCCGCAGCTCAACCAGCTTCTTGGAGACCTCCACGTCCGTCTCCGTGATCTCTCCCCGCTCCAGCTTCTCCTCGCACCCGGGGCAGAGCAGCCCCGTCTTCGCGCACACCTCGCATATGGGCAGCTCCAACCGGCAACCCCCACGGAGAATCAGTCGCGGTGACCCCCCGCCCGGGCCGTTAAAAAGTTGACCCGCGCCGCCCCGCGACCGCGTATCCCGTTCCCGAAAGCATTATACCTGCTATCTCCGGGCCCCGGACGAGAGCGCGCTGGGGGTGCTAGGAATGGCAGAGGAAGAGAACGTCGTCTACGTGGGCAGCAAGCCGGTGATGAACTACGTGCTCGCCTGCATCACGCAGTTCAACGAGGGCGCCAACGAGGTCCGTATCAAGGCCCGCGGGCGCGCCATCAGCCGGGCCGTCGACGTCGCCGAGATCGTCAGGAACCGCTTCATGCCGGAGGTCGAGGTGAAGGACATCAAGATCGGCACCGAGGAGCTGGAGACGGAGGAGGGCGACACGGTCAACGTCTCCACCATCGAGATCGTCCTGGAGAAGCCCGTCTAGACCCCACGCCCGCCGGCCTGGCCCCGCTACTTCTGACGCCAACGACCCACCCCGCCCGACCCCCCTACTTCTCCCCGCGACCCGTCCCCGAAAAGCATGTATAGGACCCACCGGCGGGCCCCCCGGGCGCCGCCTAAACCTTCTTCACCTTCTTCCGAAACCCGGACCGCCCCCCGGGTGGGCCGCGCGATGGGCCCGATCGAGCTCGACTTCGACGACCTCAAGATCGAAATCGGGCGCGTGGAGGGATTCGAACCCGAGGGCGAGGGGCCACACCCCTGCCCCACCCTCTCCGACCTGAAGGACTGGGATCGACGACTCTTCTCCCGGTACCGGATCGCCGCGTTTCCAATCTGCGACATGTGTTGCCTCTGCACGTTCGGCCGCTGCAACCTCGCCGAGGGACGGCGCGGGGCGTGCGGGATCGACCTCCGCGCCCACGCGGCCCGGATGACCACCATCAAAACCTGCATCGGGACCGCGTGCCACGCCACCCACGCCCGACACCTCATCGAGTACGTCCTAGACCACGTCGGCGACGTGGAGATCGACCTCGGCCCCGAGATCGACGTGCAGACCCCCATCTTCGAGACCCTCCTCGGGTTCGAACCCCGACGCGTGTCCGACCTGAAGCGCGGCCTCGAGTACCTCGAGCGCGAGCTGACCCAGGTCCTCGCCGCCACCCACGTGGGCCAGGAGTCCGACCCCCACGACTACGAGTCCAAGGCCCTCCACGCCGGCATGCTCGACACCCTCGCGCTCGAGCTGGCGGACGTGACCCAGATCGTCGCCTTCGACATGCCCAAGGGCGAGTCCCCCTTCGTCGAGTTCGGACCCTACGCGGCGGACGACTCCAAGCCCTGCATCCTCCTCATCGGCCACAACGTCGCCCCCGGCACCGAGGTCCTGGACTACCTCGAGGAGCGCGGGCTGGACGAGCGGGTCGAGGTCCTCGGCATCTGCTGCACGGCCTGGGACGCGTCCCGGGTCGAGAAGCGCGCCAAGGTCATCGGACCCCTCTCCCGACAGCTGCACTACGTGCGAATGGGCATCGCGGACGTGATCATCCTGGACGAGCAGTGCATCCGCGCCGACCTCGTGGAGGAGGCCCGCGAGGTGGGCACCCGCATCATCGCGACGCGGAACGTCCTCATGGCCGGCCTGCCCGACGTCACGGACGAGCCCACGGACGAGATCGTGGAACGGATGGCCTCCGGCGAGTGGATGGCCGTGTACATCGAGGACCTCGAAAAGGCGGCGAAGGTGGCGGTCGAGGTTGCGCTCCGCGTTCACGAGCAGCGCCGGAAGGAGCTGCCCCCACCCGACCCGGACGAGATCAAGCGGCACGCGGAGCGCTGCCTGGAGTGCGGCGACTGCGAGCGCGTGTGCCCGAACGACCTACCCATCGTGGAGGCGCTGCGGAAGGCCCGCGAGGGCGACCTCGAGGACCTGGCCGAGCTCTTCCACCGGTGCGTGGGCTGCGCCCGGTGCGAGTCCGAGTGCCCCGCGAAGATCCCCGTGATGCGGGTCATCGAGGACGCCTGGCGCCTGAACGCCCGGAAGGAGCGCTACCGGGTCCGCACGGGCCGCGGCCCGATCAAGGACGTGGAGATCCGGCAGGTCGGCGGCCCGATCGTCATGGGCGACATCCCCGGCGTCGTCGCCTTCGTCGCCTGCCCCAACTACCCCGACGACATCCGCGAGGTCGGCCGGATGGTCGAGGAGCTACTGGAGCGGAACTACATCGTCGTGACCTCCGGCTGCACGGCCATGTGCCTCGGTTACTACACCGACGAGGAGGGCAAGACCCTATACGAACGGTACGAGGACCGGTTCGACGCCGGCTGCCTCGTGAACACGGGCTCCTGCGTCTCCAACGCGCACATCCTCGGCGCCTGCATCAAGATCGCCGCCATCTTCGCGAAGAAGCCCCTCAAGGGCAACTTCAAGGAGATCGCCGACTACATCCTCAACCGCATCGGCGCGTGCGGCGTCCTCTGGGGCGCCATGAGCCAGAAGGCCCTCGCCATCTCGACCGGGTTCACCCGCTGGGGCATCCCCATCGTCTACGGCCCGGCCGGGCTCAACTACCAGACCCTGTACATCGGCGACCTGGACGGCGACTGGACCGTCTACGACGCCCGCACGGGCGAGGAACGGGAGGAACACTGCCCCATCCACCTCAAGTACGCGGCCGAGGACTGGCGCGAGGCCCTCGTCCAGGCCGTCAAACTGTGCATCCGGCCCAACGACACGCCCCAGGGCCGACAGACCAAGCTCCAGAACTACGTGGAACTGTACCGGGAGTTCTACGGCGAGCTCCCGCCCGACCTCCCGCTCTACGTCCGCGACGAGAACGACGTCCCCCTCACGCTCCGCGACGAGATCCTGGAGTACCTGAAGGAGATCGGCTGGAAGCCCCGGAAACCCATCTCCGAGCCCACCCTGCTGAAAGGGCAGGAGCGGGGCTGAGCCACGTGCCCCTGCCCAAGGACCCCACGTTCCTGTACACCGGCCGGGCCGAGACCGCCCGCGCCCCCGTCCTGCGCACCCTGCTCGAACGGGCGGACGAGCCCCTGGTGGTCGTGGGGCCCCGGGCCGCCGAGGACGAGGAATGGCGGGAGCGCGCCGCCCGACTGATCCATCGACTCCGGGCCACCGCCGTCTGCACGGCCCCCTACCGGGGCGACGACCTGGGCCGCAAGATGGGCCTCGTCGAGCTCGCCACCCTACTGCAGCGGGACGCCCCCGTCCTCGGCTCCCACCCCGACGTGGTCGCCTTCACCGGCTCCCGACCGGACGTCACGGACCGCGTGCTCCAGAGCCTCCGCCACGCCCGGCCCGACCTCGTGAAGATCTCACTGAACCCCGAGTACCACCCGAGCGCCGACTACTCCCTCCCCACCCTGGACCGGGACGAGTTCCTGCGCGAGCTGGACCGACTCGCGTGAGTTGGGGGCACCCGGATGGTCGAGATGGAGGACGTCCAGATCGAGATCCGAGAGCTCCGCATGGAGGAACCCCCGAAGGTCCGGGGCGCGGACGGACCCACCCTGCGCGACCTCCTCCCCTGGGACCGCACCCTCACCTCCGTCTACGACCTCACCGTCGTCCCCGGCGAGTCCGAGGAGGAGCGCCGGGAAACCCTCCGCACGATCGCCCACCTATGCTGCCAGGGCGCGGCCACCCTCCTCACCACCGCTCGACTGACGGTGGACCTGCTCCGCCGATCCGGCGGCGAGCTGTCTCCCGACTTCGAGGCCGAGAACCCGCTCCCCCTCTTCGAGACCCTCCTGAACGACGCCCCCGAGCGCGCCCCCGACCTCGAGACCGGGCTCTACTACGCCGAGCGGGAGCTCACGCGCTCCCTGGCCGAGCTGACCCGAACCCACCGGCTCGAGGACTACGAGGCCGTCGCCCTCCACGCCGGCACGGCCGGGGTCCTGGCGGCGGAGATCGCGGACGCCGCCCTCGCCACCCTGATGGAGACCCCGGACGCCGAGGAGACCTTCGAGGTGGGGGCCGAAGACCTCCCGAACCGCCCCACCGTCCTCCTGATCGGGCACCTCCCGCTCCTCGGGCGCGCGATCGTGGAGGAGCTCGGCGCGCTCGCGCGGCAGGTGGAGCTCGTCGGGCTGACCCACACCGCGTGGCCGGACGCGGACGATCACGTCCGGATCCTGGGCCCGCTCTCCATGTACCGGGAGTACGTCGCCTCCGGCCTGGCGGACGCGGTGGTCGTGGACGGCGCGTGCCCGGGCGAGGACGCGGTGGAGGCGGCCCGGGAGGCCGGGTCCAAGCTGATCGCCACCGCCGGCGCCCGCGCGGCGGACCTACCCGACCTCACCGACGAGCCCACGGAGGCGATCGTCGAGACCCTCGCCTCGGGGGAGGACGCCGTCTACGTCGAGGACCCCCTGAAGGCCGTGGAGGTCGCCGCCTGGACGGCGCTCCGCGTCTCCGGCGCCCGGGACCGCGGCGCGGCCCCCTCGTGGCGGTTCCGCGTGGGCCCGCCCACCCGGCTCTCGGACGTGGTCATCCGGAACGTGGGCGTCCCCGTCGTGTCCGGCGACATCCCCGGCCTGGTCGTACTGCTCTCCTGCCCCGAGCGCCCCGAGGACGCGGAGGAGCCCGCGAAGATCGCCGAGGCCCTCCTGGAGCACGGTTACCTCGTCCTCGTCCCCGGCTGCCTGGGCGTCGCGCTGGGTTACCATCGGGACGAGGAGGGACGATCCCTGTACGACCGGTACCCGGACACCCTGCTCCACACCGGCCCCTGCACCTCCGCCGCGCACCTGGTCGGCGCCTGCGTCCGCGTCGGCGTGATCTTCGGCAAGCTCCCGATCCGGGGCCGGTTCACCCGGGTGGCCGACTACGTGCTCAACCGGGTCGGCGCCTGCGTGGTGGCGTGGGTGAAGGACCCGTCGGAGCACCTCGTCTCCGTGGCCTACGGGGTGACCCGGTGGGGCGTGCCCGTGGTGCTCGGCCCGGAGCCGGACGCCGGCTCCCTCCTGACCGACCGAGAGCCCCGCGTGTTCGACGCCCGCTCGGGCGAGGAGGCGGAGGATCCCACCCCGGAACACCTCCGGTGCGCGGTCTCGGACTGGAGGGAGGCCGCGGTCACGGCCGCCCGCCTCTGCATGCGCCCCAACGACACCCCGGAAGCCCGGCAGAAGAAGGTCGAGGCGTACGTGGAGCTGTACCGGGAGCTGTACGACGAGCTGCCTCCCGACCTGGACCGGCTCATCCGGGACGAGAACGACGTCCCCCTCGCGCTCAAGTCCGAGCTCATGGAGCGCCTGAAGGAGTCCGGCTGGACGCCGGGCTCGCGCGCGTCCGACCCCACCCTACTCCCACCCGAGGAGGGCGAGGGGTGAGTCAGTTGACGAGCCTGTCGGACCTGCCCGTGGACGTGAGCCCCCGACACGAGGGCGAGCGGATCCGCAGCGGTGACATGTACGTGGAGCTCGCCGGCCCGAAGAGCTTCGGCGCCGAGCTCTTCCGCGTGGCGGACGAGGACGAGCTCGAGCCGGACAAGGTCGAGGTGATCGGCCCGGACATCGACGAGATGGAGGAGGGCGAGAGGTACCCGTTCGGCATCCTCATCAGGGCGGCCGGGGAGGACCTGGAGGAGGACGTGGAGGGCGTCCTAGAGCGGCGCATCCACGAGTTCTGCAACTACGTGGAGGGTTTCATGCACCTGAACCAGCGGGACCAGATCTGGTGCCGCGTGTCCAAGGACGCGGTCGAGAAGGGCTTCCGCCTCGAGCACCTGGGCATCGCCCTGCGGGAGCTGTTCAAGGAGGAGTTCGGCAACGTGATCGACGCGATCGAGGTCACCCTGATGACGGACGAGGACCGCGTGAAGGAGTTCGTCGAGAAAGCGCGGGAGATCTACCGGAAGCGGGACGAGCGGGCGCGCGAGCTCTCCGAGGAGGACGTGGACGAGTTCTACGTGTGCCTCATGTGCCAGTCCTTCGCACCCACGCACGTGTGCGTGATCACCCCCGACCGGCCGAGCCTCTGCGGCTCCATCACCTGGCACGACGCCAAGGCGGCGTACAAGATCGATCCCGAGGGACCGATCTTTCCCATCGAGAAGGGCGAGTGCCTGGACCCGGAGGCGGGCGAGTACGACGGCGTGAACGAGGCGGTCAGGGAGCACTCCCAGGGCACCGTGGAGCGCGTCTACCTGCACTCCTGCCTCGAGTACCCGCACACGAGCTGCGGCTGCTTCCAGGCGGTCGTGTTCTACATCCCGGAGGTGGACGGGTTCGGCATCGTCGACCGCGAGTACCAGGGTGACACCCCGCTGGGCATGCCCTTCTCCACGCTGGCGGGCGAGGCGAGCGGGGGCGAACAGAAGCCCGGCTTCGTGGGCGTGTCGTACGGGTACATGGAGTCGGACAAGTTCCTCCAG
>NZ_JBMXXF010000025.1:0-151600 GCF_053997775.1 Methanopyrus sp. | reverse complement strand
GATCACGGCCACGCTGAACGCGCGCTGCGCCGTCCTCGCCGCCGCCAACCCCGAGGCCGGCCGCTGGCAGGGCGACCACCCCATCGAGGAGATCAACCTCGACCCCGCCCTCCTCTCCCGCTTCGACGTGATCCTCTTCACCCGGGACGAGCCGGACCCGGACCAGGATCGCCGGATCGCGGAGACGATGATGGACGCGTTCGACGGGGGCGTCGAGGAGCTCGACCACGACTACGGCTTCTACAAGCGCTACATCCTGTACGCGACCACCGAGTACCAGCGCGTGGAGATCTCCCCGGAGGCCCGGGAGAAGCTGTCCGAGTGGTTCGTCTCCGTGCGCCAAAAGGCCGCGGACATGGCGGACGAGGGGGAGCTCCGGACCGTCCCCGTCACCCGCCGGCAGATGGGCTCCACCATCCGACTGGCCCGGGCCGCCGCCCGGGCCCGACTCTCGGACACGGTGGAACCGGAGGACGTCGAGGTCGCCCTGTCCATCATGGAGGAGTTCATGAACGAGGTGATGCGGGACGAGGGGACGCTGGACGCGGACGTCATCGAAACGGGCCAGCCCAAGTCCGTGCGCGAGGCCCGGGAGTACGTGCTCCGAGTCGTGCGGAAGCTATCCAAGGAATACGAGGACGGGGTGCCGAAGAAGGAGATCATCAACGCGGTCAAGAACCGGGTGAGCCGGGAGAAGATCGAAGAGATCTTGAACGACCTCCTCGAGGAGGGCGACCTCATCCAGCCCCGACCCGGGGTTTACGCGCCCATCAAGTAGCGGTGGTGAGTCGCGGTGAGCGAGTCCGAGGAGCTCTCGCGCCGATACCCCGCGGTGCGCGTGCCCGCGGGCGTCCTCGCCCGCTCCTCACCGACCGACGACGGGTTCGTCACGCCCGACGGGGTACGGTTCCACCGGGCCCTGGTGGTCGGCGTGGTCTCGTCCAAGTACGTGGACGAGGACCGGGAGTTCGCCGTCCTCACGATCACCGACGACACGGGCTCGGTGGACGTCTTCGCCTTCGAGGAGTGGTTCGAGACGGCCAGCGAGCTGGAGCGCTGGGTGGAGGTGAAGGTCGTCGGCCGGCCCATGGAGCCGCGCGAGGAGGGCCGGTCGGTTCCCCTCCGGGCCGAGATCATCCGACCCTCCTCCTACCACGAGGAGCTCCTGCGCCGGCTGGAGTACGAGCTGACGCTGAAACGCGCCGGCGAGGCGCCCGAGGAGGCCGAGCCGGAGGCCCGGGAGATGGTGGAGGAGGCCGAGGAGGCGGCCGAACCGTCCGAGGGTGCGAGGGAGGAGGCCGAGGAGCCCGAGCGCCCGGAGGACCTCGACGACGTCGTCCGCAAGGTGTACGAGCGGCTGGTCGAGCATGAGGAGGACATGTTCTCTAAGCAAGACTTATACGAGATCATCGCCGAGGTCGTGCCGGACGCGGACGAGGAGTTCTGCGACCGCGTGATCAAGGAGCTCGAAAAGCGCGATCTGATCTTCCCGATCAAGCTGCCGAGCGGCAAGCACTGGTCCGTCGTCGTGGAGTGGGGGGTGTAGCCCGTGCCGCTCAAGTACGACTACGAGGAGCTCCTGGAACGCGCCTACGAGCAGCTCCCGGAGGAGGTGCTGGAAGACCGGCGGTTCGAGGTCCCGAAGCCCCGCGTCTCGATCGAGGGCAAGATGACCATCATCCAGAACTTCAAGGAGATCGCGGACAAGCTGAACCGGGACCCGGAGCACCTCTCGCGCTTCTTCCTGAAGGAGCTGGGTACGGCCGGGCACATTGACGGCGACCGCCTGGTGCTGCACGGCACGTACCACCCGAAGCTCATCGAGGAGGAGCTCAAGGAGTACGTGGAGGAGTTCGTCCTGTGCCCGGAGTGCGGCCGCCCGGATACGAAGCTGGTTCGGGAGGACCGGCAGTGGATCCTGAAGTGCGAGGCGTGCGGGGCGTGGTCCTCGGTCAGGAGGCTGAAGTAGCATGCCCCGGGTCTCCGTGAACGTCCAGGGGACCCCCGACACCCTCGTCATCGCGCTCTGCGACGAGGAGCTCCTGGGGAGGCGGCTCCCGGCGGGCGACCGCGAGGTTAGGGTGTCGGAGAGCTTCTACGGCGGCGAGCTCATGGAGGTCCGGGAGGCCGTCCGCCGCGTCCGCCGGCTCGCGAACGAGTACCGCGAGGAGAAGACCGTGGCCATCAACGCCCTGGGCGAGCGGGCCTGCTCCGTGGTGCTCAAGGCGCGACTGGCCAGCGAGGGTCAGATCGGGGAGCTCGCGGGCGTTCCACACGTCCAGGTCTACATCCTACCCCGGGAGCCGGTCCCTTGAAGGGGCTCCTCTGCACGACCGTGCCCGGCCTGGAGGACGTCTGCTCCGAGGAGCTACGGGACCTGACCGGATGCCGGGTGAGGGAGCGCCCCCTGGGCGTCCGCGGCCGGGTGGTCGTCCGCTGCCCCGAGGACGAGGCCCTCGACTTCGCCCGTAAGATTAACTCCGAATCGCTGACGGTCCACCGCGTCGCGATCCTGCTGGGCGGGTTCGAGATCGAGCACCGGGACGAGCGCGGGCTGGACGAGATCCGGGAGGCCTGCCTCAACCTCCCGTTCGAGCGCTACATCACCGAGCAGGACACGTTCGGCGTGCGCCCCTCGCGGCTGGGCGAGCACGATTTCACGAGCGTGGACGTGGGGGCCGCGGTTGGGGACGCCGTGATCGAGCGCGTGAAGCGGGAGGCCGGCTTCCGCCCCGAGGTGAACCTGGACGCGCCCTCCGTGATCATCCGGGCGGACATGGTCGGGGACCGGGTGCTCGTCGGCGTGTGCACGACCGGGGACCGGTCCCTCCACCAGCGTGGGTACCGGGTGTACGATCACCCCGCCGCGCTGAACCCGGTTATCGCCCAGGGGCTGCTCAGGCTGGCCGGGGACCCGGAGTCGCTCATCGACCCCACGTGCGGGGGTGCCACCATCCCCATCGAGGCCCTCCTCAGCGACCCGAACCGCGAGGCGGTGGGGGTTGAGAAGTTCCGATCGCACTACGAGGGCGCCCGGCTGAACGTCCTCGCCGCGGGCGTCGAGGCGGAGGTCTACCTGGGCGACTCAACCCGGCTGTTCGAGGAAGTGCCCGAGCTCCGGGACCGGGAGTTCGAGGCGGCCGTGTTCAACCCGCCGTACGGGCTCAAGATCGCGAACCCGAGGGTGGTCGAGCGGCTGTACCACGGGCTCGCCCGGGTCCTGTCCGACCTGGTCGACGTGGTCGCCACGGTTACCCCGCGCCGTGACTGGATGGTCGACGCGATGGAGGAGCACGGGTTCCGACTGCGGCACGAGCGCTGGGCGCGTCACGGGGGCCTGGACGTCCGCATCCTGGTGTTCTCCTAGTCCTTCCCGTCCCCCTCGGACTCCCGGAGCAGCCGCCGAACCACGTCCAGGAGCTCGCCCGGCCGGGAGATCTCGAAGTCCGGTACCTCCTCCTCGTTCTTCGGCTCCCGGTCCCGGTAGCGTCCCTTGCGGATGCGCACCGTCACCATGCCCACCCGGTTCGCGCCCCGGATGTCCCGGTCCGGCCGATCCCCCACGAACACGCACTCCTCCGGTTTCACCTTCAGCCTTCGGGCCGCCTCGAGGAAGATCCTCGGGTGCGGCTTCTCCACCCCGATCTCCTCCGAGATAATCACCGTGTGGAAGAAGTGGTGCAGCCCCAGCCGGATCAGCTTCTCCCACTGCTTGACGGCCAGCCCGCTCGTCACCACCCCGAGCTTAAGCCCCATCTCCCGGAGCTTCATGAGGGTCGGGATGACGTCCGGGTAGGGCTTCAGGTAGGCGAACTTGGTATCGTGGTACGCCACGACCGCCGCGGCCACGAGCTTGGGGTCCGGGTCCCGACCGATCCGCCGCAGGAGCAGGTTGAAGTGCCGCGGGTGGTTGGACCCGAACTCCCGAACGATCTCCTGCAGCTCTTCGTACAGCTCCTCCTCCGTCAGGTCCACGTCCAGACCGGCCTCTATCATGGCCCGGATGGCGTTCTTCCGGGCCGCCTCGGCCAGCTTCGACGAGGGGTACAGCGTGTCGTCCAGGTCGAACAGCACGGCCTTGATCATCGGGGGCCTGCCCCGTGCTCCGGGCTGATCCGGTGAAGCTCGAGCGGGAGATCCGACCCGGGGACGACCTGGGTAGGATCCTGACGGAGGCGGCCGACCCCAGGGACGGGGACGTCCTCGCGGTGGCCCACACGATCGTGTCCAAGGCGGAGGGGGCCCTGGTGGACCTGAGCGAGGTGGAGCCCAGCCCGCTGGCCCGCCGCCTGGCGAGGCGGCTGGGCAAGGACCCCCGGGTGATGGAGGTGATCCTGCGGGAGGCGGAGGGGATCGTGAAGGTGGGCCGCGACGTGATCATCACCGAGGTCAGGGGCGGGATGGTCTGCGCGAACGCTGGGGTGGACGAGTCGAACGCGCCCCCCGGGCACGTGGTGACGCTCCCCGAGGACCCGGACCGCAGCGCGGACCGGCTCCGCCGAAGGATCAGGGAGCTCGCCGGGGTCGATGTCGGCGTCGTGATCACCGACACCCAGGGCCGCGCCTTCCGGGAGGGCGTGATCGGGGTGGCGGTGGGGGCCTCCGGGGTCCCGGTGCTGGTCGATCGGCGCGGGGATCGGGACCTGTACGGGCGCGAGCTGCGGGTGACCGTGGTGGCCGTCGGCGACCTGATCGCGTCCGCGGCCGAGCTGCTCATGGGTCAGGCGGACGAGGGGACGCCGGCGGTCGTGTTCCGGGGTCTCAAGGACAGGTTAAAGAGGTTCGAGGGCCCCGAACGGGCCTCGGCGCTCATCCGCGATCCGGAGCGGGACCTCTTCCGGTAGGGGGTTCGCGGCGTGTCCCACTACGCGCTGGAGTGCGTGGAGTGCGGCCGCACCTTCTCGGACGACTCCCTGCTGCGGTGCCCGAGGTGCGGGGGCCTGCTGGAGGTCGCGCTGGACTACGACGCGATCGAGGTGGACCGGCGGACGCTGGAGCGGCGCGAGCTGGGCGTGTGGGCGTTCCGCGAGCTGCTACCGGTCTCCACGGACGATCCCGTGACGATGGGTGAGGGCGGCACCGGGCTGCACCCGTGCCCGACGCTGGCCGACGAGCTGGGGGTCCGCTCGCTCCACGTGAAGAACGAGGGGGAGAACCCCACGGGCTCGTTCAAGGATCGCGGGATGACGGTCGGGGTCACGAAGGCGGTGGAGCTGGGGGCCGAGGTCGTCGCGTGCGCGTCCACGGGTAACACCTCCGCCTCGCTGGCCGCGTACGCGGCGCGCGCGGGCCTCACGTGCGCGGTCCTGCTGCCGGCCGGGAAGGTCGCCCTGGGCAAGCTCGCGCAGGCCCTGTTCCACGGGGCCCGGGTCGTGCCGGTGGACGGCAACTTCGATGACGCGCTGGCGGTTGTGCGGAGGCTGGCCGAGGAGGGGCTGGTTTACCTGCTGAACTCGGTGAACCCGTTCCGCCTGTCCGGCCAGCGCACGATCGCCTACGAGATCTGCCGGCAGCTGGGGTGGGAGGTCCCGGACGCCGTGGTGGTGCCCGTGGGCAACGCGGGCAACATCAGCGCGATCTGGCAGGGGTTCCTGGACCTGCGCGCGCTGGGGTTGATCGACGAGCTCCCGCGCATGTACGGGGTGCAGGCGGAGGGGGCGCGCCCGATCGTGGACGCCGTCCTCGAGGGTCGGGAGGACATCGAGCCGGACCCGGACCCGGAGACGGTCGCCACGGCGATCCGCATCGGGAACCCGGTGAACGCCGTGAAGGCGCTGCGGGCGATCCGGTGCTCCGGGGGCTGGGCCGTGTCGGTCACCGACGACGAGATCCTGAGGGCCCAGCGGAAGCTGGCCACGAGGGAGGGAATCTTCGTGGAACCCGCCAGCGCGGCCTCCATCGCGGGCCTACGGAGGCTGGTGGAGGCGGGGGAGATCGAGCCCGACGAGTCGGTGGTGTGCGTGACCACGGGTCACGGGCTCAAGGACCCGGAGATCGTCATGGAGACCTGCGAGCTGCCGGAGCCGGTGGAGCCGGACCCGGAGCGGATCAAGGAGAGGCTGGGCCTCCGCTGACCCACGCGCCGCCGTCAATAGTTACGATTATCGTAACGATTCGGGCCGACGGCGGCGGGCGCGCCGAGGGGTGGACCCGGCCCCCTCGGGGCCGGCTTCCCCCGGCCGACCTGCCTCCGGCGACCCCCGAGCGGCCGCGGGTCCGGGGTGGGCTGCTCCCTCTCGGGCCTGACCCGGTGCCCCGGCAAAGGCGGTGGCGCGCCGCCCTCCGGCGGCGGCCCCGCCACCCCGGGCCCCCGGGGGGCCGGAGGGTCATCGGCCGGTCCGGGGGGCCGGACACCCGAGGGGACCGGGCCGCCCCCTCGGCTTCGGCCCCCGCATGAGGCGGATTTCGGGTGACAGCGGACCGCCAGCCCGCCGGCCTAGCCCGCCGCCGGTACCCGTGAGCGCGGGCGCGATTTAATAGTTTAGGCCGCTACTCACGGGCGACGTACACGTACGCATCCACCTCCCCGAGCGGCGTTTCCACCCGCTCCCTGCGACGCTCGTACAGCACCGGGTACCCCTCGTACCGATCCACCTCACGAAGCTCCTCCTCGCTGAGCCCCACCAGCAGCGTCCCGGAGACGCGTGAACCCTCCCTCTCCCTCACGGTGTTGTACCGATTGCCCACATCCTCCAGCGCCAGCTCGTACCCCTCCAGCACCGCCGGGTAGACCATGTACGGGACCCGACCCACCACGGACGCCACCGTCTCCGGGTCGGTGAGCGTTCCGTACGCGAACACGCGCTCCGGGGGCAAATCTTTAGGCAGCTCATCGTCCGGCCCGACGACGATCGCGTCCCCCTCGCGGCGGATCGTGAACCTGAGAATCGACCGATTCTCCTCCTCCTCGTCCTCGTCGGGCAGTAGCATCAGCCTGCCGCCTCGACCCACGTAAACGTGAACCCTCACGCGGCACCCCGGGGCCCGGCGCCGTGAGCGGGCTTATGCGTTTGTCGTTCAGGCTACCGGGGACGAGGACCTGCGCGGCGGCCTGGGCCCTCGTGACCCTGGCCGCGACCGCGCTCGCCCCACGACTGGCCGTGTACGCCCCGATACCGGTGCTTGGATGCCTGATCACCGTGCTGACGGACCGCCTGCAGGGCCGGGACGTGCCGCCCAACCGGTGGGCGTTCATCTGGGCCCTCTCCGGCGCGATGGACCTGGCCGCCGCGCTCTCCCCCTCGCCTTCGCTCCTGGCCGCGGTCCGAGGCCTGTCCTCGACGCTGTTGACCATGGTGCTTCTGGGTACGGTAGGGTGTTCCCCCATCAGGAGCGCCCTCGTCCTCCTCTACCTGCTGGCGAGCGCGCTCCCGCTGTCCCTGGCCGCCGGAGCCCCGGCGTCCCTGACCCTCCTCCCCTCGGCGGTGGGCTGGTCAGTGACCCTGATCTCCATCGCCATCCTGGACACGGTTACCCGCTCCACGCTGGGCGTCGGGACCATCGAGGCGCTGTCCGAGTTCCTCCAGTTCAAGTCCGGCCGCGAGCACTCGCTGGACGCGGTGTTCCGCGAGATACGCACGGCGACGCGCGTGACGGTGCCCGTGCGCGTCCTCGCCTTCCTCCGCTCCGGGGAGGTGGTGGGCTGCTTCGTGATCCCCTGGGTGCACCCGGGTCCCGTGGGCCGGATCGGTGGGGGAGACCTGCCCGGGCGGATCGTGAGACGGCTGCTGGACCTCGGGGTCGTGCCGCTGGTCTTCCACTCCACCACCACCCACGACCTCAATCCCGTGGATCGGCGGGAGGCCGGTAGGATCGTTGACGCCGTGGAGCGGATGGTGCGCCGCGTTCGGGGGGCGCAGGGGTCTCGGCGCGCGTCCCGGGCCGTGCGCGGGAAGCGGACGGACTCGGTGGGCCAGGTGCTCGGTGACCGGCTGTTCCTGGTGCTCTCAAAGTACCCGGAGCCCAGCGACGACATCGACCCGGCGACCGGGATCTTCATCGAATCGAGGACGGGGGCCTGGGTGGCGGACGGGCACAACTGCTTCGGGGACCCGGAGAAGGGGCGCGTGTACGCGTTCTCCCGGGACTTCTGGAGGCTGCTGGACGACGCGCGCCTCATCGCGGAGCGGGCGGAGGCGGTCGGGGACCTGCGCGCCGGTTTCGCCCACTCCGACCCGGGACTGGGCCCGGAGTCCGGGGTGGGCAGCGGCGGGATCTCGGTGGCCGCGGTGGAGGTCGAGGGGCAGCGCACCCTCTACGTCGTGCTGGACTCCAACAGCATCGTCCGGGAGCTGAAGGAGCGCCTCGAGCGGGAGCTCTCGGAGCTGGCGGACGAGGTGGTGGTATGCACCTCGGACTCGCACGAGGTGAACCCGCGAGGCTATAACCCGGTCGGCGACGCGCTGGCGGAGGCCGGAACGCGGCTCGTGCGGGCCGTGCGGGAGGCGGCGGAGCGGGCGGTCGACCGGATCGCCCCCTGCGAGGTCGTCGAGGTCGAGGAGTGGGTCGAACTCACGGTCACCGGGCCCGGCAGCTTCCAGCAGCTCTCCCACTCCGTGAGGGTCGCGCTGAAGATGATCAAGGTGCTGCTGCCCGCCACCTTCCTGGGGGTGATCGTCCTTTCCACGGCGATCGCCCTCTGGGCGTCAAGCTGACGCGTACTGCACAGCGTTCGGCATCGGGTTCGGACACGCCTCCAGGGTGACCGGCGTCGCCAAGGAGCTCCGCAGGACGGGAGCGAGCGTGGTGCTCAGCTCCTTCGGAGACGGGTGGAGGATGCTATCCAGGGAGTTCACCGACGTCCCCGTGTACCGGGTGCCCACGATCGAGGTGATCTCCCCCTCGGGCTCCTTCAAACTCTCCCACATCCTGCGCCGGTGCCCGGACCTGCCTATCCGGTTCTACGCCGGGGTGGGCCTGGACCTCAAGATCATCCGGCACCACGGATGCCGCGTCGTCGTGTCCGACTGCCAGTTCCACGCCCTGGCGGCGGCCCGGATGCTGGACGTACCCTCCGTGATGATCACGAACGTCCTCCGCCTCCCCGGAGACGGCCCGTCCTCCCGGCTGGTGAACTGGTTCCTCAGGGAGACCCTCCAGCTGGCCGACCTCGTGATCGTACCGGACGTCCCGGACGGCGAGTCGCCCCCCTCCGACGTGGACGTGGTCTGGGTGGGACCCATCCTCCGGGCCAGCCCGGACGAGCTCCCCGGAAGGGAGTCGATCCGGGAGCGCCTCAACCTGCCGAAGGAGCGGCCGATCGTGCTGATCACCGCCGGCGGCTCCCGGTACGGCGGCAGGATCGTGAGGCTCGCGATGGAGGGAATCCGCAGGCTGGAGGAGGACGTGTACGTGATCGTGGTGGACGACGGGGTCGGATCCGGCACGCTCCGCGGGGTCTCGGGCCTGGCGTTTAACTACGTGGACAACCTGCTGGAGATGATCCGGGCGGCCGACGTGGTGGTAACGCACGGGGGCCACACCACCATCTCCGAGTGCGCCTGCCTGAGGACCCCGGTCGTCTCCATCCCCCTACCCAACCACCCGGAGCAGCAGATGAACGCGCTCCGTGCGGAGAAGCGGGGTCTCGGGGTGGCCCTCCAGCCCCAAAACCTCTCGCCGGACCGGGTGGCCGAGGCCATCCGAAGGGCCATGGGGATCCGGGTTCCCAGGATCAAGTTGATGGACGGCAAGGGGGCCGTCCGAGCTGCCCGCATCATCCGGGAAACGATGTCCGGATCGCCGTGAACTGGGCCGGCAGCTGATCCACATCCTCTTCGGCCTCCTCTTCATCGTCCCGTTGCACCTTTTTGGCCCGCTTTGGTACTCCATTTTCTTGCTCTCGTTAATCCTGGTGGGCCTGTGGGTATCCTACCGCATCCGACGCGGTGGTTACGTACCCATCATCACCGAGCTGGTGGAGCTGTTCGAGCGGCCCGAGGAGATGAGAATGCCGGGTCAGGGTACGATCCACTTCCTCGCCGGCGTCCTACTCGCCACCCTCATCACCAGGGACGCGAGGATCGTGGACGTGGCCATCATCGTCCTGTCGGTGGGGGACGGCGTGTCCACGATCGTGGGGACCAGGTTCGGGAACACCCCCATCCCCTACAACCCCAAAAAGAGCCTGGAAGGAAGCTTGGCCGGGTTCGCCTCGGCCGCGGCGCTGACCTCGCTGTGGACCGGGGACCCGGTCGTCTCCGTGCTGGCCTCCCTCGTCGGATCCGCCGCGGAGACCGTGCCGAGGCTGAACGACAACATCGTCGTCCCGGTTGCCGTGGCCCTGTTCCTGCTGTGGTGGTGGAACCGATGAGGGGGCGGGCCCTCACCGCAACCGCCTCCTTGATCCTTCTGACCCTTCTGATCCCGTACGGGCCCGATTACCTGAGCCCGGCGACCCCGCTCCTTGAGGGCGGCAGCAAGCCCAAGGTCGCGTCCTTCCTCCTCGTGGTGGCGTCGGTCTCCCTGCTGTCCTCGGTCGTCAGGACGCCCGACCGAACGGCGCTCAGGGTGGCGGTGGTGCTGCTACCGTTCCTGTCGAACGCGCTCCACTGCGTCGGTGCGATCCTCTCCGGCCTTCCACCCGACGCCGAGATCTTCACGTTCGACGGTGTCAAGCTGGAGGGCGACTCCCCCTTCCACACGCACCTGGGGAAGTCCGCCGTGTCCTCGGTGATACCGCTCGCGCCCCCCACCGTGCACTCGGGCCTCTCCCTGCGTCGGGTTCACCCCGCCCCCATCCGGGCGGTTGAGCTCGCCGTCGTCGCGGCCTCTCTGACCACCGCCGCCGCGGTGAGCCGGGGTCCGGCGACGTGCCTGGCCGGCGCACTCCTGACTATGAGCACGGTGGACGGCGGCGGGTTCTCGCTGCCCTACATCCACGGGTGCTGGATAATGTCGGTGTCCGAGGCGCTCAGGGGCAGAACGGCGAGCTCCCTAACCTTCGGGCTGGCGGCGGCACTGTCACCATACGCCAAGCTGGTGCTCGGGACCGCGGTCACGGCGAGGCACTACGGGCCACGGTGGGACCGGATCCTCCTGGTGCGGCTGAGCGGTCCGAGATCCGCGTTGGTTCGTGCCGGAGCCAGGCCCGTCGGGGGCGATCTTTACGCCATCGACGCCCGCGATCGTGGGGCGTTCCTTCGGAGGCTCGAGGCGGAGCTGCGCCGGGAGGGGTGCGAGTGGGCAGAGGTGCTGATGCTCCCGAACATTTACCCGTACCTCAGGGGTTGATCCTGCCCTCGACGAACCTCCTCAGGTCCTTCTCGCCCACCTCCCCGAGGACCTCGGACAACCTTCTCACCGCCCGATCGGCGAAGTCCCGGATCACGTTTTCCAGCTCCTCCTCGATCCGCTCGAGCTCCTTCTCCAGCTCCTCCGCCCGCGAGTCGATCTTCGACTTGGACCGCTTCAGCTCCGTCCGGATGCGGTCCGCCTCGCGCCGAAGCCTCGCCACCCGCCGCCGGACCTTCTCCTCCAGCTCGACCACCTCAACCAGCCCGTCCAGGTCGATCTCGGCCCGCACGACCCTGCTCAGCAGCCGATCGAACTCCTCCTCTCCCATCGTCTCTCGCAGGTGCTCGGTCAGATCCTCCAGGAACCGCTCGACCCGCAGCGAGGTCTTAGGATCGAGCTCCCGCAGTCGCTCCCCCAACCTCGCCGGGTAGGCCTTGTACGACCTCAGCCTTTCTCACCCGCCCTCCGCTCCAGCTCCTCGATCCTCACGGGCAGCCGCTCGCCCGGCCTGATGCGCCGGATGTACTTCCTTCGAAACTCCGGATCCTGCATGCGGCACCGCTCGCTCCAGCGTCGCCACTCCGGGTGCGACGTGAGCCGCCTCCACGCCCGCTTGAACCCGATCTCGCGCACGTTGCCGAACGAGATCGGCGTGAAATCGCACGGTGTCACCTCCCCGTCGTTGGTCACGTGACACTGCACGTACCCGGCGAAGCACCCGGACCCGCGCCGGCTGTTCACGTACGACATCACGGACACCCGCGGGCCCGAGCGCCGCTCCCGGTTCCACCTCAGGTGCAGGTCCGCGAGCTCCTCGCGGTGTCGCTTGGACAGCATAACGTCCTCCCGGTGCAGCAGGCGTCCCGTCGGCACGGCGTCGAACACGGTGACCTCGTGCACCCCCAGGCGGCGGGCGAGTCGAAGCAGGTCCTCCACTTTCCCCGTCTCCACGTCCTCGGGGGTGGCGTACGTGGAGATCCCTACCAGGGCGCCCTCCTTCAGGCAGGACCGGATCCCCTCCAGGCACCGCTCGAAGAGCCCCGGGGTCCCCCGCAGCTCGTCGTGCTCGTCGGGGTCGGGGCTGTCGATGCTCACGTGCACCGCGTAAACGCCGGCCTCAACGAGCTCCCGGGCCCGCTCCCTCAGCAGGTACCCGGACGTGAACACCGCCGCGATCGCCCGGGCCGGATCCACGCTTGAGATCAGCTCGGGCAGGTCCTCCCGGACCAGCGGGTCGCCGCCGGTGAAGGTCACGTTGTACGTGCCGAGGTCCAGGGCGTCCCGGATGACTCCCTTCCACTCCTCCGCGGACAGTTCCTCCGGGCGTCGTCGGGCCGCGCTGCAGTGCACGCAGTTGCACGGGCACCGGGCCGTAACCGCCAGGGTGACGGCCTCCGGGACTCGGCGCCTCAGCAGCTCGGACTTCAGTCGCGCCTTGATCATCCGAATGAAGGCCTTGCTGGGGAGGGGAGGGAGGTACAGGGAGAAGACGATCTGATCGTTCAGGACGGCCGCTGGCTTCTCCTCCTCCAGGTGCCTGAGCAGCTTCTTGATCGGGCTCAGGAACCTGGACAGCCTGCCGGAGAGCTCGAAGTCAACCCGGCCGTCCCTTATCACGGCCTCCAGCCGAATTCCGGGCTTGTCAAGCAGGGTCACGCGCAAGGCGCGTTAGGACCCCAGCGCGCTGTGCGGTATGCGGATGTTGAGGATGAGCAACGCCAGCGCCGTCAGGGAGACGGTGGTGACGATCCTGGAGGCCGCCTTGCGGTCCAGGACCTCGCGCAGAACCTCCTCCAGGATCCTGCCCCCGTCCAGGGGTTTAATCGGCAGGAGGTTGGCCACGCCCACGCCCAGGGACAGCAGTCCGAGCAGCTCCAGGAACGCCATCAGACGGAGCGCGAGCTCGGACGGCCAGTACCCGCCGAAGTCCGGGATCACGTAGACCCCCATCACGGTTCGACCGTGCCAACCTCGCAGCGTGACGCGCTTCACGCCCCGATCCGTCCGGACGATCACCCGGTCCCCAGGCCGGTGCCCGCTCACCACCTTCCTGAGATCCTGCACCGAGTGCACTCGATGCCCGTCCACGCTGAGGATCCGCTCGCCGGGCTCGAGCGGGACGTCCTTGAACAGCCTCCCGTGGACGACGATCCCGTCCCCCAGCACCTTCGGGACGAGCGACAGTCCGGTCACCGCCCCCAGGCACGCCAGGTACGTGAGCACGTTGAACGCCGGGCCCGCGCTCAGGACCTCGATCCTACGCCTCAGATCGGCGCGCTCGAACTCCCGCTGATCCGGCTCCACGAACGCGCCCGGGAAGATCAAGACCAGGAAAAACCCGACGCGACGGATGCGGATGCCGGCCAGTCGCAGCGCCACCGCGTGCCCCAGCTCGTGAACCACGAGAATGAGGGCCAGGGAGACCGCGCCCGAAACGAGCGGGATCGTCACCCCGGGTAGCAGGGGCACGAACTCGCCTCCACCGAGGCCCGAGACCGCAACCCCCCGCACCAGCAGATACGTGGCCAGCCCGATCCCTATGATCCCGATCGCCGGGGAGAGTCGGACCGTGGCCCGGAGCAGCACCCCCACCCGGCCGCGGAGCAACCGCTCCAGCCCGGGCACCCGGTCCGTGTACTTGTAAAGGACCCCCCACCTGAACTCCATCCCCAAGGCCCTACCCAGTCCCACGGCCACCGCGACCGCGATCGTCAGCGTCAGGAGGACGTCCCACCTCAACACGGAGCCCCCAGGAGTGGATCACGATGCGCGAGGTGAGGTACTCCAAGGAGAGGTGGGAGCTGCTGCGAAGGCTCCGCCGCAGGGCCCGTCGGGTGATCGAGACCCTCTCTGAGCTGGGGATGGAGGGATGGGTGCACGGTAGCGTGG
Source organism: Methanopyrus sp. (assembly GCF_053997775.1). NCBI lineage: Archaea > Methanobacteriati > Methanobacteriota > Methanopyri > Methanopyrales > Methanopyraceae > Methanopyrus > Methanopyrus sp. The sequence goes on along the minus strand of NZ_JBMXXF010000025.1, from coordinate 137,476 downwards.
CCCGGGGGGACGTCCGGAAGGGCAGCGACGTGGACGTGTTCGTGCCCCACACCACGTCCCCGCACGTCGTGGACGCTCTCGTCGAGTCCTCCCCGTACCCGGTCCTTAAAGTTGTGGCCACGCTGCCCACCCCCAGGGACTGCGTGCGGGTTAAGGTCCTGATGGAGCGGAACGTGGAGGTCGTCGTCCCCGTCACCGCCCCCTCGGACCGTGAGCTCGAGTTCTACGACTTCTCCGGGAAGCTCACCCCAAGGGAGCTGGAGCGGGACGAGCGGGTACCAGGCGTTGACAAGCGGCTCCGGATGATCGAGCCGCGGCCGTGGGGCCACCTGGAGTACTCCATCATCGGTCGGGAGGGGGAGGTGGCCGCCAAGCTGGGCATCAGCACGCAGCTCGTCAACGAGCGGATCAAGGCGCTCACACGCAGGGATAAAGTAGGGGTGCAGGGGGTTCACGCCAAGGTCGAGGGGCCGCCGGGCGAGCCCACGGTCGAGCTGCTCCGGCGGCTGGCCCGGAGCAACCCCAAGGCGGCGGAGAAGCTCGCCGATCTGGGGGTGTGATCGTGGAACCCGTCACCCCGGAGGACCCGCGCATCCGGCTGCTCATCTCCTTCGTCAGCCGCGTGAAGGACCGGGCGTCCTCCGGCGCGTACTCCGACGTGAACCGGCGCCGGCTGGTGGAGGTCTTGGAGAGGATCGAGTCCAAGCTGCAGGAGCTGCGCTACTCGTACCTGCCTCCGGACCGGGTCGCCGAGGAGCTCTCCGCGCTGCGCTCGGAGCTCGAGGAGGCGGCGAACCCAGAGGAGCCCGACCTCCGCTGGCTGCTCGAGTACCTCGAGCGCGCCGACCGGCTGTTCGAGCGCGAGGTTCGGGACGAGGCCGACGCCGTGTTGTGCACGGTGTGCGAGGTCCTGAGCGTGCGCGAGCACCCGGAGGCCGACAACCTCCGGGTCACCACCGTGGAGGCCGGGGACTTCGGCCGGAGGACCGTGGTCACGAACCTGAAGGACGTGGAGGAGGGCGACTCGATGGCCCTGGCGCTGCTGCCGCCCCGGGAGTTCGCGGGAGTGGTCAGCGAGGGGATGTTCTGCGGTCGGGCGGACGGAGACCCCGGAGAAATCATAGAGCCCCCGGACCGGGGCGAGGTCCGAAGCGCGGTGATGGAGTGGCTGGAGGGGGAGTGAGGCGGATGGTGGAGCCCGAGGACCTGACTTACCGAGAGAAGCTCGTCCTGCTGGCCCTGTACGAGGAGTTCGACGGCGGGCCCGCGGGCGTGAAGAAGCTGTCCCCCGTGGTGCACATGGACAAGACCAAGGTCGCCCGGGCCCTCAACGAGCTCGAGGAGAAGGGGCTGGTGGAGTTCGAACACATGAAGGGGCGCTGGCTCACCGAGGAGGGCGAGCGGCTCGCGAAGGAGATCGCCAAGGAGCTGGAACTACCGAAGGACGAGGGCCCGTACCAGTGCTCCGAGTGCGGTCGGAAGTACAAGCACCTGCGGCTGAAGTGCGCGGTCTGCGGCGGCGAGATCGAGGTCAACAAGGACCACCCGGACGCGGCCAAGGCGGAGTGGAATCTGGAGCGCGCCCGGAAGGGCTTCCTCTAGCCCCCTCCCCGCAATCGTTCTTGGGGAGCTAACGTTTGAAGCGGCACTGGGCGGAGGTGAAGGCGCGGGAGGTCGAGGAGCACCTCGAGAGGCACGGGCTGGAGAGGGCAGTCGTGGCGAGCGGCGCCTCGACCTCCGGCCGGCTGCACATAGGGAACGCGCGGGACGTGCTCACCGCGGACGCCGTGGCCCGGGTGCTGGAGGAGCGAGGGCACGACGTCCGGGTGATCTGGGTCTCCGACGACGTGGACCCGCTTCGACGCATCCCCCGGGACCTCGAGGGCGAGCTCGACGAGAGGTACCTCGGCGTCCCGTACAAGGCCATCCCTATCGAGGACGGCACCCCTTACTCCGACCACTGGGCCGAGCGGTTCGTCCGCGAACTGCGCGAGTTCGGCGTCGACGTCGAGTGGGTGTCCTCCGCCGAGCTGTACATGGAGGAGGGGTTCGCGGAGCTGGTCCGGCGGGCCGTCCGAGATTACTACGAGAACGGCCGGCTCGGATCCATCTTCCGACGGTTCGGGCTCAAGGAGGCCCGCGTGTACATGCCCATCTGCGAGCGGTGCGGCCGCATCGCCACCACCCGGGTCAAGTCCGTCGACGGGTGGGAGATCGAGTACGCCTGCGAGGGCCGGCACCGCGTGGGCGATGCCGTGCTCGAGGGATGCGGCCACCGCGGCAGGCTCGACCTCCGGACGCCGATCGAGGTGAACGGCCTCGAGGTGCCCCCGGGCAAGCTGGGCTGGAAGGTGGAGTGGCCCGCCCGATGGGCCTACCTTCACGTCGCCTGCGAGCCCTTCGGCAAGGATCACTACGTGTCCGGGGGCTCCTACGAGGTCGGTTCCGAGATCGTGGAGGAGATTTTCGACTTCCCGGCCCCGGTGCCGGTACCGTACGAGTGGATCACGCTCGAGGGCGAGGCCATGTCCTCCTCCAAGGGGCACTACGCGACCCTGTCCGACTGGGCGGAGGTGTGCCACCGGGAGGTGCTCCGCTACTTCGTGCTCCGCAGCAAGCCGCTCAAGCACCTCGACCTGGACCTGGGGCTCGGGCTGCTCCAGCTCGTGGACGACTACGACGAGCTGGAGGAGCGGTACTTCAGCGGCGAGGCGGACGAGCGGGAGCGCCGCCTGTACGAGCTCACGCGCGTGGACGGAGTGCCCGAGGAGTGTCCCCCGCACGTCCCGTTCCGCTTCTGCGCCGTCGTCGCGCAGGTGCTCGACGTCCGGGGAGAGGTGGGGTCCGAGGAGCTCGAGCGGGCGATCGAGATCTTCCTCCGGACCGGTCACCTGGAGGAGGAGCCCTCCGGGTTCGGGCGCGAGTGGCTGCGGGAGCGGCTGGAGAAGGCGTCCCGGTGGGTGGACCGGTACGCCCCGGAGGAGGCCCGGTTCAGGGTCCGGGAGGAGCCGGAGGCCGTGGATCTGGACGAGTCGGAGCGGGCGTTCCTGAGGGCCCTGCTGAGGCGGTTGGAGGAGGTGGAGTCCGAGGACCCGTCCGAGCTGCAGCGCGCGTTCTTCGACGCCGCCCGGGACGCTGATGTTAAACCCGGCAGGGCCTTCCGGGCCTTTTACCGGGTGGTCATCGGGAAGGACCGAGGTCCCCGGGCGGGCACGCTCACGGCGGCCGTGGGGGTGGATCGGGTTTCGGAGCTGATACGGGGCTGCCTCGAGGCTTCCGAAGGCTGAGGACGGGGAACGTCGTCCGCGGCGAGCCGCCCGAAGGGTGCCGGCTCTGCGTCAAAGGCGCCAAGCTGGTGGTCTTCGTCACCGGCAGGTGCGAGCGGGGCTGCTGGTACTGCCCCGTCTCCCCGGAGCGTAAGGGGAGGGACGCGGCGTACGCCAACGAGCGGCCGATCCGCGACGAGCGGGATCTGCTTGAGGAGGCGAGGCTCATGAGCGCGGAGGGCGCCAGCCTCACGGGCGGGGACATCACCCTGCGGCTGGACCGGTGCGAGTGGGCGCTCACGGTTCTTAAGGGAGAGTTCGGCGAGGACTTTCACGTGCACGCGTACGTGCCGGCGGAGTCCGTGGACCGGGAGGCGCTCGACCGGCTCGCCGAGTCGGGGCTGGACGAGCTGCGGATTCACCCGTCGTTCGACGAGGACGTCAACGAGCGGGCCGCCCGGCTGGCCTCCCGGTACGACTGGGACGTGGGGTTCGAGATGCCCGCGATCCCGGGGCGCGAGGACTGGATCGTGGAGGTGGCGCGGATCGCGGAGCGGCACGGGCTGGACTTCCTGAACGTCAACGAGCTCGAGTTCACGGAGTCCAACGCGCGGGAGCTCCGGTCCCGGGGACTCCGCCGAGTCAGCGACGACTCCGACGCCGCGAAGGGCAGCGAGGAGACGGCCCTGGGCGGGCTAGCCCGCGCGGCGGACGAGGTCTCCCTGACCCTGCATTACTGTCCCTCCTCGGTCAAGGACTCCGTCCAGCTGCGCGAGCGGCTCAAGCGAACCGCCCTAAACGTGGCGCGGGAGCACGAGATGGTGGACGAGGACGGGATGATCGTTCGCGGGGAGATCCGCGTGAGGTCGGGCGATCCCGAGGACGTAGCCCGGGTGCTGACGGAGCTCCTCGAGGTGCCCGAGGAGTGGGTGCGGGTGCGCGAGGACCGGGTGGAGGTGAAACCGGTCGTTTTGCAGGACCTTTCGGACCTGTTGGACGACATCGCGGAGGCCGCCGGCTGCGAGCTCGAGGCCGTGATCGTGCGGGAGTACCCCACGTGGGACCGGACCGTGGTGGAGGTCTGGCCGGTGGGTGAGGACTGATGGGCAGGAACGAGTCCTCGGTCCACCGGCTGCGGCGCGTCAACCGCGTCTGGAGGGCCACCATGTACTCCGGTTCCGTGCTCACTATACTCCTGATCGCATCCCTGATCGTGACCTCCATCAGCCAGTATAGTTACAAGGCCCAGGTGCTGCTGTTCGGCAACTACCGGGAACAACTGAATCACATCGACGCGGAGTACCGGAAGCTGAGCCTCGAGTTCATGAAAACCAACGATAGGCTCCGCACGCTGCGCGAGCTGTACCCGATCTCCAGCTCCGACCTGCACCGCGTGGAGAAGATCCGGGCGAAGGCTTCGCTGGAGCTGTCATCGCTGAACGAGCGGCGCAAGGACGCGGAGTTCGCCGTGAACGTCATGCACGATCCGGCGTTATCGGACGTCAAGATCCGGGAGTGCCTGGTGCAGCTGAAGAAGGCCAGGGCGGCCGTGAACGCCTTCACCCGGGCGGTCGACGAGCTTGAGAACAAGTACGCGGGCGGCCAGCCGAGACCGGGTTGAGGTGGACCTCGCCACCGTCCACGATCAACTCACCGTGCGGTCGGAGGAGGGTCTCCTCCGACTGACCCTGTACGGGCTGATCGAGGTCGAGGTGAGTCCCCGGGAACTCGCCCGCATGCTCTCCTCACTGCTCTCCCGGATCGAGCGCCGGCGCGTGCTCGCGCGCCTGGAGGGAACCCGGGTGGTGGCCCAGGGCACCCGGCGCGACCGGTTGGAGGAGGCGCTGCGCACCCTGATCTCCCGACTCGCCGGGGAGTCGGGCGTTCACGCCCACACCCGCCGGCGGCTGATCTACCTCACCGAGGCCTCGGGCGTCCCGCTCGTCGGCCACACCGCCTTCGGCATCATCGACCGTGGTACCAACGTGCTCCAGGTGCGGCCACTCACGGGGTGCAACCTCTGCTGCGTGTACTGCAGCGTCGACGAGGGGAGGATCTCACGCACCCGGTGGCGGGACTTCGTGGTGGACCCCGACTACCTGCTGGACTGGTTCCGCGAGATCGCCGACTTCAAGGGTGAGGGCGTGGAGGCGCACATCGACGGTCAGGGCGAACCGACCCTCTACCCCTTCCTACCCGACCTGGTGCAGGGCCTGAAGGAGCACCCCAACGTGGACGTGGTCTCGATGCAGACCAACGCCGTCCCGCTGGACGAGGACTACGTGGACGAGCTCGTCGAGGCGGGTCTGGACCGCTTCAACGTCAGCCTCAACAGCCTGGACCCGGAAAAGGCGCGCGCGATGGCCGGTACCCGGGACTACGACGTCCGGCACGTGATGCGGATCGCGGAGTACATCGCGCGGGAGACCCGGGCGGACGTGCTGCTGGCCCCGCTGTGGTTGCCCGGGTACAACGACGAGGACATCGTCGAGATCATCGAGTTCGCGGTCGAGATCGGTGCGGGCGAGCGGTGGCCCGCGCTCGGTATCCAGAATTACCTGGAGTACCGGTTCGGCCGACGGCCCCGGTTCCTGCGCCGGGTCGTGCCGATGAAGGAGTTCTACCGGTGGCTGCGGAAGCTCGAGCGCAGGACCGGGATGCGACCGCTGGTCCTGCGGCCCGAGCACTTCGGGACGGAGCCCCGTCGGCCGCTTCCCAAGCCCTTCCGGCGGGGGGACGTGGTGCGGGCCGAGGTGATCCTGGAGGGGCGCATCCGGGGCGAGATGATCGCCCGGGCCGCGGACCGCGTGATCGCGGTCCCGGACTCCGCCAAGAAATTAAGCGTGGGGAGTTCGGTGAGGCTCCGGATCACCCGGGACCGGCACAACATCTTCGTAGGCAAGCCCGCGTAGGGGGTCGTGCCGATGGCCGAGGAGTCGAAGGAGGACCGTGAGATTCCGGACTGGTGGGAGAAGGAGTGGGCGGAGTTCCGGTACCGTGGCTACACGCTGGACGAGCTGATGAAGATGCCGATCGAGGAGTTCATCGAGCTGCTGCCGGCGCGCCAGCGCCGCTCGCTGAAGCGGGGCCTGCCCTCCCGGCACAAGAAGCTGCTGCAGAAGGTCCGCCGGGCCCGAAGGCTCCTGCGGCGCGGGAAGAAGCCGCCGGTGATCCGCACGCACTGCCGCGACATGATCATCCTGCCGGAGATGGTCGGGCTGACCATCGCCGTGTACAACGGGAAGGAGTTCAAGGAGGTCAAGATCGAGCCGGAGATGATCGGTCACTACCTCGGCGAGTTCGCCAAGACCAGGAAGAAGGTGGAGCACGGTGACCCGGGCATCGGCGCCACGAGGAGCTCACTCTTCGTGCCGCTGAAGTGAGGAGGACGCCGGGAACCGGGCCCGCACGCCGTACAGGGAGAACCGCCCCTCGAGCCTCTGGATGCGCCGGATCAGCTGCACCTCCACCCAATCCCCACGCGCGCGCAGCCACCGTTCCAGGATCCCGTCGTACCCGGTGACCCAGCCCTCCACCCCCGACCGCCGATCCCCCCGGTCCCCCAGCGCCTCCTTCAGCTCCCTCCACGCGCGGTCCACGGCCTTTTTCACGCTCCAACTGCTGTCCAGGTCGTACTCGCGAAGGAAGTACAGGGCGATTCGCAGGGGGTCCCTGACCGACCCCCCGCGCCACCGGATCTCCCGGCTCACGGAGCCCTCCGCGGTGAGCCTCACGTCCTCCACGTTCAACCCCCTGGGACTCAGCTCGCTCTTCTCGAACAGCACCGAGACCACGGTCAGCAGCTTCGACCTTCCCACCCGGCGCGCCCGGAGCCCGAAGGTGTACCGGGCGTCCTCGGTCGGGCCGTCCACGAGCTCGTTCGTGGGCACGTCCTCGTCGCGGCGCGTCCAGATCGTCAGCGAGCACTCCACGTCCGAGTACTCGCGGGCCGGGACGTGCGCGAGCATCTCCGTCAGCGTGCGGTACACCTCCTTCACCCGATCCTTGTTCAGCTCAAGGGCGTGACGGTAGGCGAACTTCGCCCCCGTTTCATAAACCGTGGACACCACCCCCGTCCGGGGATGGTACGTTGGGGCTGGACGTGCTCCTGGTGAACCCGCCGGACGTCACGACCAAGTACCAACGCTTCCTGGGGATCACGGCCCCTCCGCTGGGACTCGCCTACATCGCGGCCGTGCTGGAGGAGGCCGGTTACACCGTCCGCATCCTGGACTGCCCACCGCTGGAGATGACCTGGGAGGAGTTCCGCCGGACCGTGCGTCGACTGAAGCCTAAGATCGTGTCGATCATGGCCACCACCCCCATCATCCAGCAGGCGTATCGGGCCGCCCGGATCGTGAAGGAGGAGCTCGAGGACGTCATCGTGTGCCTGGGCGGGTACCACCCCACGTTCATGGACGCGGAGTGCCTGGAGGAGTGCGAGCACGTGGACATCGTCATCCGCAGGGAGGGTGAATTCACCCTCCTCGACCTCGCCCGCGCCCTCATCGACGGGGTAAAGTCACTGTCCGAGGTCCTGGGCATCACGTACCGGAGGAAGGGGGACATCGTGCGGAACCCGGACCGACCGCTGATCCGGGACCTGGACGCGCTACCCTTCCCCGCCCGGCACCTCCTGCCCATGGACCGGTACACCTTCTTCGGTGCCCGGACCAGCGCCACCACCGTGATCACGAGCCGAGGGTGCCCCGTCGGGTGCGACTTCTGCGCCTCCTCCCACATGCACGGTCGGAGGCTCCGCATGCACTCCGCCGAGCGCGTCGTGTCCGAGGTCGCCCACGTCCGCGAGCGCTACGGCTCGGACATCGTCGCCTTCGTCGACGACACGTTCACCTACGACCGGCGCCGCGTGGAGCGGATCTGCCGGCTGATGATCGAGGCCGACCTGGACGTGACCTGGGGCTGCGCCGCCCGCGTGGACACCGTGGACCGCGAGCTCCTCGAGCTGATGCGGGACGCCGGCTGCTCCGTCCTTTTCTTCGGCGTGGAGTCGGGCTCGCAGGAGATCCTGGACAACGTGGGCAAGGGGTTCACCGTGGAGCAGACGAAGCGGGCGTTCGAACTCTGCCGGGAGCTGGGCATCCGAACGGTCGCGTCCGCCGTCATCGGCCTGCCGGGCGAGACCCACGAGACCGCCCGCTCCACCATCCGACTGCTGAAGGAGCTGGACCCTGACTACGCCGTGGTCTCCGTCGCCACCCCCTACCCGGGCACCAGGTTCTTCGAGGAGGTCGTGGAGAAGGACCTCCTGGTCGACCGGGACTGGGACAAGTTCACCCTCATGGAACCGGTGGCGGCCACCACCGAGCTCTCCCCCGAGGAGATCAAACGGTACCAGCGCCGCGCCATGCTGGAGTTCTACCTGCGACCCCGGTACCTCCTCCGACGCCTCAAGGAGGACGGCGTGGACGCCGTCCGCGTGGCCGGCACCATGATGGCCGAGGTGACCTTCAAGAAGCTGAAGTCCCTGATCTCGCGCCTGCCTAGCCCGAGATTCTCACCCCGCGAGGAGACGGACGGGTAACGTGCGCCCGGTACCCCATCAGCTCGAGCAACTCCGCCGCCGCCTCGGCCCGGGACACGTCCTCGAACACCCCGACCGCGCACCCACCGCCGCCCGCCCCCGTCACCTTCGCACCCAGCGCGCCCGCCCCACGCAGCGCGTGCACCACCTCCTCCAGCTCCCTGGTCGAGACCCCCAAGGCCGCCAGGAGCCCGTGATTCACGTCCAACAACCGACCGAGCCGCTCCAAATCCCCCTCCTCCAACGCCCTCTCCACCCCCGACACCACCTCACCGATCACCTCCATCACCCGCTCCCCTACCTCTCCCACCTCCCCCACCAACCGCCTCACCCGCTCCACCATCTCCCCCGTCCGGGACGGCCGACCCGAGTACGCCACCACCAGGACCGGGTCCCTCGGGCACTCCAACCGACGGAACTCGCGGCCCGAGACGGAGAGCACGCCCCCGTAGGTTACGGTCGTCGAGTCCACCCAGCTCGCCTTCCCCTGCACGTCCAACTCCACCCGCCGCACGAGCCGCCGCAGCCGCTCCCTGTCCAACTCCTCCCCGGAGAGCGCCGCCAGCGCGGCCAGGACCCCCGCGCTCACCGCGGCCGACGTCCCCAGCCCGCTGGCCGGCGGGGCCTCGCACTCGATCCTTACCTCCGCCGGCGGGGGCGAGAACTCCCGCGCACCCACCCGAATCGCCGACGCCACGTACCGCAGCTCCCGACGCAGCCCCGGCGAGGATACTCGACTCAGCTCCCCCGAGGCTCCCACCCGGGCCCGCACCCTCCCCGGACCCGGCCCGTCCAGCTCGGTCTCGATCAGGAACCCCTCCCCGTCCGACTCCACCGCCCTCACCCGCACGCTCAGCCCGATCGCCGCCGACACGGCCGGGTACCCGTACACCGCCGCGTGTTCCCCGGAGATAATAACTTTCAATGGAACCCTGGCGCGGACCTCCAACCCGGGACCCCTGACGACCCACCGGGCCTCGGCTCGGGTGATACGCCTTGCGGATCCCCAGGACCCTGGAGGCCGTGGTGAGGGACGAGTTCGTGGAGGACCTGGACGAGCTGATCACCACCATCAACGAGGCGGAGCTCAGCTCCGGCGTCATCCGCATCACCAAGCGGCTCGATCGCGACCTGTACGACGCGATCATCGTCGTGCTGAACGGCCGGGTGGCGCACGTCCAGGTGGAGAACGTGACCTCCCAGGAGCGGTGGGAAGGCGAGGAGGCCCTCGAGGTGCTCACCGAGCTCCTGGCCGACCTGAGCCCACAGGACCCCGCCGTCCTGGACATCTACCGGGGCCCGGCCGGTGAGGTCAAGTCCTTCGCCCGGTACCAGCTCGGGGTGGAGGAGATGGGCGACTACGACCTGGCGTCCGCCGTCGCGGAGGCCTACGAGCGCGCCGGGGTCGCCGCGGAGGGCACTGTGGAGTTCAGTAGTGAGGAGGAAGAGGAGGTTGAGGAAGAGCCCGAAGAGCTTCCGGAGGTCGGAGAGGTGGAGGTCCCCTCGGCGGAGGGTGGGGAAGCGGAGGTTGAGACCGAGGTCGAGGAGGAGGCCGCGGAGGAGAAGACCGAGGAACTCTCCCGCGAGGAGCTGCTCAAGAAGTACGGGATCGAGGAGCCGGATGAGTCGTTCGTGGAGTCCATCCTGGAGGACATGACGGGCGCCTCCGAGGACCTCCGCAAGCAGGTGGAGCGGGTGCTGCGCGGCTACGGTATCACCATCTTCCAGCTGCACGGGACGGTCGTCGTGGAGCCGCGCAGCGAGGAGGACGTCAAGCACATCGAGGAGGCCGCCGAGGACCTGAAAGAGGACCTGGGGCTCCACGAGGTTGAGGTCCGGATCCGCGGGAAAAACATTTAACGTCCAGGGATCGTGGGGCGCACGGGGTCGGGCCGGCAGCTCAGTCTGGACAGAGCGCGGGCCTTCGGAGCCCGTGGTCCCGGGTTCAAATCCCGGCCGGCCCACCACCGCGAATCGTTACATGAATCGTAACGATGGGGAGCCCCGCGTTGGACGAGCTCCGTGAACGGCTGCAGGCGGGACCGTTCGAGCTCGTGGCGGCCAAGCTGGAGGAGGTCCTCCAGCGGCTCGACCGCGTCGAGGCCAAGCTGGACGAGCTACTGGCCCGCGTGGAACGTTTAGAGCGCGAGCTGTCGGCCGGGTCCGGGGCGCGCGATGGGCGTTCCCAAGAGCCTCGCGGTGATCGGGCTGGGCGTGGAGGGTAGGACCTGCGCCCGCCGGCTGGCCGAGATGGGGATCCGGGTGTACGCGTCCGACCTTCGCACCGACCTGGACGTGTCCGAGCTGGAGGGGCTGGAGAACGTCGAGGTGGAGCTCGGGCGGCACGACCTGGACAAGATCGCTGAGTGCGACGCCGCCTACGCCTCCCCTAGCATCCCCGACGACGCCGAGATCGTGCGCCGGATCCGCGAGCTCGGCGTGCCCTTCCTGGAGGACACGCTGACGTGGCCGGAGCGGTCCGACTTCATCGTCGTCAGCGGTACGAACGGGAAGACCACCACGGTGCACATGATCGGCCACCTGCTCGACGCCCTCGACGTCGATCACCTGCTCGGGGGGAACGCCGGCGGCGGGTTCGACGGGTACGCCACCCTCTACGTCCGCGCGGAGCGGGAGCGCCCGGACGTGGTCGTGTGCGAGGTCTGCGACATGACGCTCGACTACTTCGTCACCCGCGCCCCGGGCTACGACGTGGCGGTGTTCCTCAACCTGGGACGCGATCATCTGGACCACCACGGCTCGCTGGACCGGTACGCGGAGCGGGCGGCCCGGTTCTGCGACGCGGCCGAGGTGGCCGTGGTCAAGTGCTCCGGCCGCGAGCGGGACGTGGTGCGCCGCATGTCCTCCGACCCCGTCTGCTTCGACCGGCTGGACGTGAGCCCGAGGCTACCGCTCCGGGGTCGGTTCTACGAGCTGGACGCGAAGGCCGCCCTCGCGGCCGTCTCCGCGGTGACCGGCGAGGAGCCGGGGGAGCTCGCCGACCTGCTGGCCGACTTTCGGGGCGTCCCGGGCCGGGTGCGCGAGTACCGGGTCGACGGCGGCGCTCTGGTCGTGGGGAAGACGGACAACCTCTCGGCCCTCCGGGCCGTCGTGCGGGACTACGGGCCCTTCGACCTCGTGTTCTGGGGGAGCCCCCGCCCGGGAGAGGACTACCGGGTCCGCGGCCTGGGCGAGCTGCTCCGGGAGGCGGGCGTCGAGCGGGCGTTCGTCTTCCCGGGCCTGTCCCGGGAGACCGTGCCGGACGTCCTGGAGGAGCTCCGTCGGGCCGGGCTGGACGCGCGGGAGGTCCCGGAGGATGAGGTGGTGGAGCGGGCGCTGAGCGAGTCCCGGCGCGGGCGCCGGGTGGGCATCCTGGGGAACGGTCAGCGTAAGCTCCTGAAAATGCAGCGGGAGGTGGAGCGTAGGCTTCACTCGCAGTAGCCTTTTGTCCCCTCGCGCCCCACTCGGACGGGGGTGTCCCGGTGGGCCGCGTGGAGTTCATTCGCGTGGTGGACGAGGTGCCCGAGTGTGAGGTGCTCATCGAGGGGTATCCGGGCATCGGGATGGTGGGCGTCATCGCCGTGAGGCACATGGTGATGGAGTTCGGGGCGGAGCCCGCCTTCCTGATGAAAACGGAGGACATGCCCACGGCCGCGATCGTGCACGAGGGTCGCGTGTACCCCTCCTCCGGGCTCTTCGTAAGCGGCGACCACGGGCTCGCGTTCTTCTACTCGGAGCAGGCGGACCTGCGCCCGGGCGTCGTCCAGGAGATCTCCGAGTCGGTGGCCGACCTGGCCCGGGAGGTGGGGGTGGAAACGATCGTCTGCCTCGCCGGCATCCGGGCCCCGGAGCTGGAGGGGGAGCCGGGGCTGTACTACGCCGCGACCTCCGAGCGGGCGGCCGAGCCGTTCAAGGACGTCGCGGAGCCGCTGAATCGCGGCACGATCACCGGCGTCAGCGGGCCGCTACTGCTCGAGGGCAACCTGCGCGGCATCGACGCCGTGTGCCTGCTGGTCGAGACCCCCGGTACGTACCCGGACCCCCGGGCCGCGTCGCGGCTCGTGGAGGCCCTCAACGAGGGCATGGGCCTGGACATCGATACCTCCAAGCTCGAAGAGGAGGCGGAGCGCATCGCCAAAACCGTCGAGGAGACGATGGAACGGCTGCGCCGGGGCGTGGAGGAGGAAGAGGAGGAGTCACCCACCGAGCGGATGTTCGTCTAGGGTGATCGAGGCTTGCGAATGCCCGCCATCACCGGGGTGAGCCCGCGGGTACTCGAGCAGTTGATCGCCGGCGGCAGCGCCCACCTCCTCGTCCGAAGCAGCAACAACCTCGACGCGGTCCGGCGCCTGAACCCCGGTGACCACGTGTTCATCACCAGCGTTGGGAAGCGGGAGCTGAAGGAGGGCGTCGAGGGCGTGGTCGCCACGGTCCGATCCATCCGGATCGTCTACGAGCGGGTCCTCTCGGGCGAGACCGAGGGAGAGTACTCCGAGCGCGAGTTCGAGGCCGCGAGGCTGGCGGTCACGAGGTTCGGCACCGGCCGGGTGCTGGACGCGAAGGACTACGGGATCGGGAAGCGCACGGAGGTGGAGGTGGAGCTACGACCCACGGTCTCGGAGGCCTACTGAGCGGGGTGATTGCGGATCCGGTGGCTCGCCACCATCCCGCTGATCCTCCTGCTCCTCTCACCGCTGATCCTCGCCGGGATCGACGCGGAACGCGCCCGCTCCTACGTGAACGGCGTCCGCACCGGGATGGGGTGGAAGCCGCTGCCCTCCGGGCTGCTTCCCTACTGCGACATGCTCGACGTCGTGACCTGGAGGTCGGGCGGCGCGACCGCGGTGAAGCTCTTCGTCTACCCGCCCCCGCGGCCCGTCACGGTGCCCGGGGTGACCCGAGGTGAGCGGGAGATCGACGTCGTGAGGCGGCTCGCCCGGCTCGTCTCGGACACCATGACGTACGACATTTCGGCCGAACCGCGGCAGTACACCCCGCCCGTGCTGGAGCGGGCTCTGGGTCAGCTCCTCCTCACCGGACGCTGGCGCGGCGCGTGCGGCACGGCCGCGTACCTGTTCTCTTACCTCTGCCGCTGCTACGGCATCCCCACCCGGATCGTGCTGATCGAGCCCGCCGGCAGCCCGACCGTGGTGCCCGGCCTGCGCGCGCCCGGACGCGTGGTCCTGCACGCTCAGGTCCAGGTGTGGGTGGACGGCCGCTGGATCACGGTGGACCCCTCCGTCGGCATCGTGGGGAACTCGGAGCGGCCCGTGGAGGGCTACCGGATCCGCCCGGACGGGACCGTGCTGCAGACTCCAGAGGTGAGGGGGTGGAGGGTGGAGGAGGAGGGGCCGTTCGTGTTCTGGAGAAACCTTACCGCGCTGGCCGAATACCTGATCCAGGCCCCCGAAACCGCTAGTGCTTCTTGAGAATCTCCTCGTAGAGCCGGCGCACCTTCTCGATCGTGTCCGCGTCCTCCGGGCCCAGATCCTCCCGGACCCGAACCAGCCTCGGGAACCTCAGGGCGAAGCCGGACGAGTACTTCGGGCTCTTCTGGATGTCCTCGAACTCGACCTCGAACACCACCTCCGGCTTGAACCGCACCTCGCGCCCGGACTCCTCGACGATCAGGTCCTTCTCCTCGACGAACAGCCTCGTCAGCCGCTCGAGCGTCTCATCGTCCATGCCCGTGCCGACCTTGCCCACCTCCAGCAGCTTCTCCTTGTTCTCATCCCACACGGCCAGCAGGTACGAGCTGATCAACCCCTTCCGCTTGCCCTTGCCCCAGACGCCCCCCACGACCACGCAGTCCAGCGTCTCCAGCACCGGCTTGACCTTGAGCATCTTCTTCCCGCGCACGCCCGGCGTGTAGTCCGCGTCCAGGTCCTTCACCATCACCCCCTCGTGGCCCATTTCCAGCGCCCGGTGGAACATCTCCGCCGCCTCCCTCGGATCGTCGGTGATGATTTGATCCACGAGCATGAGCCGACCCTCCTCCTCATCCACGATCTCCTCCAGCCGCCGCCGGCGCTCCCGGAACGGCGCGTCCACCAGCGACTCCCCGTCCACGTACAGGCAGTCGAACAGGTAGACCTCGACCGGGATCTCGCGGCGCACCTCCTCGATGTCGTACTTCCGCTTGATCCGGTGCAGCAGCTCCTGGAACGGCCGCGGCTTGCCCGTCTCCGGGTTGATCGCCACCGCCTCACCCTCCAGGATGAACTCGTCCGCGTCCACGCACTCCTTGACCGCCTCCACCAGGTCCGGCAGCGCGTGCGTCACGTCCTCGATCCGCCGCGTGAACACGCGCACCTCCTCGCCGTCCGAGTGGATCTGCACCCGGGCCCCGTCCAGCTTGGTCTCCACCGCCCCCTTACCGCCCACCTCCGCCAGCGCCTCCTTCACGTTCCGCGCCGCCTGCGCGAGCATCGGCTTGATCGGCCGCATCGGCTTCAGGTCGATCTCCCGAAGCCCCTCCTCCCCCTTCGTCGCCGCGACCTTCGCCACCAGCCCGATGTCGTTGGAGAGCATGTGCGCCCGCTCGACCAGCTTCCGACTCACGCCGAACGCCTGCGAGATGGCCTCCTCCACCGTGTTCTCGCGCACGCCGGTGCGCAGCTCCTCCAGCACCTGCCGCACCAGGTACCGCGCCTCCTTCGGCCTCGCCCGGGCCAGCAGCCCCATCATCAGCCGCATCTTCCGCGTGACCGCGCCCTCGCCCTCCACCTCCGCGATCTTCTCGAACGTTTCCCGCACCTCCCCCACCGTCAGCGGCCTTGAGGAGAGCAGCGTGGCCGTCCTCCTACCCTTCAACAGCTCCTCGGCCACCAGCCCCAGGTCGCCCAACCGCTTGAACCGCTCCGTCACCTCGGACTCGGGAACGCCAGCGGCCTTCGCGATGATCCGCTGCATCAGCTTCGTACCGATCCCCAGCTCCCTCGGGTCCCAGCCCGGGAACACCTGGTTGGCCAGGAAGACCGCCACCGTGTCCAGCACGTCCTCCGGGCACTGCCGCAGGAACTGGGCGATGAGCGCGATCTTCGCCTTGCGGGAGCTGAGCCGCTCCAACCGCTCGAACGCCTCCGCGAGCGAGGAGTAATACACGTCCCCGTCCGCGGTCTTCACCTCCAGGCTGGGCGAGGGCTCGCGATCCTCTTCCTCCCTCTCCCCCTTCCTCCCCTCACCCTCGGGAGGAGAGGTTATGAACGAGTCCAGCCGACGCGAGCCCGGGGGAGGCGTTCGGGCCACGATTCGCTCCCCCCAACCACCCGCGTTCGAGCCGTAAAAAACGCATTCGCGATCGGTCGGGCGGCGCCCGCGCCATGGTGATGGTGGAGCGGGTGGTCCAGGCGTTCCCGCAGATGGAGCCGGAGGACTTCAAGGTCCTCCGAGCCCTGGAGCTCGAGATGAGCCGCCACGAGTGGGTCCCGTTCGAGCGCCTGCTCGAGCGGACCGGGTTCGACGAGAAGGAGCTCGGCTACCGGCTCTCCCGGCTGGACCGCTGGGACATGATCGTCCGAACGCGGCGCGAGACGGTCGGGTACCTGGGGTACCAGCTGCGCCCCGAGGGGTACGACGCCCTCGCGCTCCGCACCCTCGTGGAGGAGGGCGTTCTCGAGGGCCTGGGCCCCGAGATCGGGGTGGGCAAGGAGGCGGACGTGTACCTGGGCGTCTCTCCCAAGGGCGTCGAGCTGGCGGTCAAGTTCAACCGGATCGGGCGGACGAGCTACACCAAGATCAAGCGCTACCGGGAGTACGTGAAGGATAAGCGCCACATTTCCTGGCTCTACGTCAACCGGCTGACCGCCGAGCGGGAGTTCGAGGCGCTCCTGCACCTGTACCCGGAGGGCGTGCCCGTGCCGCGGCCCGTCTACCAGAACCGGCACGTGCTGGTCATGAAGCGGTTCAGGGGCCGGGAGCTGGCGGAGACCCGCGTCGACGACCCGGAGCGGGTGCTTCGGGGCGTCATGGAGGCGTACCACCGGGCGCTCGAGGTGGGGGTCGTGCACGGGGACCTGAGCCAGTTCAACATCGTGGTCGAGAAGGACGGCAGCGTGCTGATCATCGACTGGGCGCACTGGGTGGAGCTCGGTCACCCCTCCGCGCCCGAGCTGATCGAGCGGGACGTGCGGAACGTGTGCGAGTACTTCCGGAGGAAGTACCGGATGCGGGTCGACTACCGGGAGTTCCTGCCGGATGAGGAGGTTTACGGGGGTCGAGGGGCGCCCCGATGAGAGGGTGGCCCGTTGCCGACGGCGGGTTGGCAGACCGGCGACACCGGCGCCCGTCTCGCAAACCGTAAAAGGCGCTCGAGGTCGGGAGCTGCCGGGGCGGCCGCGGATGCCGATCGAGATCGATAAGGACTCGTGCCTGTACTGCGAGGCCTGCGTGGCCGCCTGTCCGACCGGGGCCATCCGCGTCCGCCGGGGAGAGGACGGCGACGTAATTAACTGCCTCGTGTGCGGCGCCTGCGTGAAGGCCTGCCCGAACGACGCGCTGGAACTGGAGGACCTAGAGCGGGAGATCGACGGGGAGACGGTCACGGTCAAGCGGATCGCCTGGCGCCCCGAGGACTGCGACAAGGAGGACCCGCCCGTCTGCGGCCAGCACTGCCCGCAGGAGATCCTGCGCATCGAGGACGAGTACCCGGAGCTCCAGGGCTACTGCGTGATGTGCCTGAGGTGCATGGAGGCGTGCCCCATCGGCGCGATCGGGGTGAAGGGCGTCACCGAGCCCGAGTCCGAGCCCCCGGAGCACCCCGAGGGTAAGGGCGTGTACGTGCACCCGGAGCGGTGCGTCGGCTGCGCGATCTGCGCCCTCGTCTGCCCGAACGACGCGATCGAGCTCGTTTCCACCGATGAGGAGTTCTTCCGGGCCGAGGAGAACGAGTGGAGCCCCGTGTACGTGGATCCGGAGACGCTCGAGGTCGAGCAGGGGCGCAAGGTCGCCCGGATCGACGAGGACAAGTGCGCCGGCTGCGCGACGTGCGTCCAGGCGTGCCCGTGGGGCGCCATCACCGCCCCTCAGGAGGTTTCACCGCAACCGAGGGAGATCGAGAACGAGGTGGACGAGGACGCCTGCATCGGCTGCGGCGTCTGCGCCGAGGTGTGCCCGGGGAACCTCATCGAGGTGGACGGCGTGGCCAAGGTGCCGGAGAAGTGCCCCGGATGCAAGCTCTGCGAGCGCGCCTGCCCCGTGGACGCCATCAAGATCCGGCTGAGCTACGAGCGGCTCGGAACCATCAAGTAGCGGCCCCTCCCCTCCCACCCCGGGGCCCCCATGAGGATCGGTTCGTACCGATTCGGAGGCACCTACCGCCCCGCGGTTTTCACGGACGAGGAGGTTCTCGTGTACCGGGCCACCTTCCCCGAGTTCCTGCGGGCCGCGCACTCGGGCCGACTCGAGGAGCTGGACCACCGAAGGTTCCCGCTCCGGGAGGAGCGGATCGGCCCACCGGTCCCCAGACCGCCCAAGATCGTCTGCTTCGGGCTGAACTACCGGGAGCACGTCGAGGAGCTGCGCGAGCTGGGGATGGAGGTGCCGGAGCGCCCGGTCATGACCATGAAGGCCCCCACGGCCGTCATCGGCCACCTGGACACCGTGCTGATTCCCGACGGGGTGGGCCGCGTCGATCACGAGCTCGAGCTCGCGGTCGTGATCGGGACCCGCTGCCGCCGGGTCTCCCCGGAGGAGGCGCGGGACGTCGTCCTCGGCTTCACGATCATCAACGACGTGACGGCCCGGGACGTGGAGCGGGAGGAGGGTCAGTGGGTCCGGGCCAAGAGCTACGACACGTTCGCCCCGCTGGGCCCCTGGATCGAGACGGAGCTGGAGCCCGAGGGGCTGAGCATGCGCCTCGAGGTCAACGGGGAGGTCCGACAGCGGGCCACCACGGACGACATGGTCATGGACCCGTACGAGCTCGTCTCGTACACGTCCCGGGTGATGACCCTGGAGCCTGGGGACGTGATCGCCACGGGCACGCCGCCGGGCGTCGGTCCCCTGCAGCCCGAGGACCGGGTGGAGCTGACCATCGAGGGGATCGGCACCCTAACCCACTACGTGGATCGCCGGTGAGGGTGTCGGCAATCCTGTCAGTCGTCACCGCGCGCCGCTCGGCTCGGGCCGCTCGTCATCCACCCTCCCGGATCGGCGAGGGCTCCAGCAACCCCAGGTCCACCAGGTACTCGGGCTTGGAGAGGTGCCTCCGGGCCACCGGGGGCGCCTCGTAGACCCGTCCCTCGACCAGCTCCCGGGGCACCTCCACGCGCACCTCCGAGCCCTCCGGCGCCCGCTCACCGCACCGCTTGCACTTGAATCCCTTGCCCCGGCCCGCCGACGCCATCCTACCCCCGCACCGCCCGCACACGGGCGGCACCGACCGCTCCTCCCGGACCAGCTCCACCGGCAGGAGCTTCTCCACGTTGATCGTCCGGGGATGCTTCGGCGTCTCGGGCCGCACCGCACCCGCCACCCGGACCACGTCCCCCGGCCGCAGCGCCTCCACCACCTCCGTCAGCGGCCGCGCCGGGGCGAACGCCGCCAGGTCCACCCGGTTTCCCTCCTCATCCTCGCACGGGACGACCACGTGACCGCCCCGGATGCGGCGCGGCTCCCCCTCCACCCGCACCTCCACCACCACGCTCTCGTAGTCCGAGGCCTCGGACAGGCTCCCCACCGTCCTCAGGTGCGCGTCCGTGCCCTGATTCGTCTCGAACACCACGTAATCCACCACGGGCTCCCGCGCCCGCACGACCCGAGGCACCACCTCCTCCAACACCCACGCCTCCACCGCCCTCACCCCGTAGAGGACCGGACACGGCGTGTGCGGCGTGATCAGCACCTCCCCGTGCAGTCGATCCACGTTGTCGAAGGTCACGGGGAACGTGCGCTCGTCCAGCTCCCAGACCGAGTCCTCCACCACCCGGCGCTCCGAGCCCCAGAACCCGCGGTCCCGGTACGCGATCCCCTCGAACGTCACCTCCCGACCCCTCAACCGCGCGAACCCCAGCGCGGCCACCGCCCCCACGACGCCGCGACCGTCCCGCACCACCTCCACCCGCTCACCCACCAGCTCCCTCACCTCCGCCGGACCGATCAACCCCCGAACCGCCCTTTTATATACGACCTCGCAGGCGCCCGGTGGACGGCGACCCGGGTACACCACCACCCCGGGCCGCGTCTCCGGGTGCTCACCCACCGTCCCCTCGAGCACCCGCTCCACCACCTCCCGCACGTCCACCTCCCCCTCCACCCGAAACGCCACCGCCGCGTTACCCCGCGTCTTGAACGGCACGTTCGGGTTCAACCGCACCAGGAACGGCCGGCCCACCACCTCCGCCCCGGCCCGCTCCAGCTCCCGCATCAACCGAACCGCCACGTACGTCGTGCACCCACCGTCCGGCGCGTCGGTGTCGTCCAACCCCACCCACGCCAACCGAACCCACCCCCGCCGGGGGAAACGCACGGTGATCGGCCAGAAGATGGCCGCGGCCCTCGTCTCTCACCTCGTCCCGTTCCTCCTGGGAGGCGCCGGGATCGCCCTCCTCATCCTCTCGGCCTTCTGGAACGACGAGCGGACGAGGCGGATCGGGCTCCTGCTGGTGGTCGTCACCGGACCGCTCTCCGTCGCCCTCTCCATGGCGATCGTAGGGGGGTGATCACGCTGGACCTCCGGGAGGAGCTGCTGGCGGACCTCGAGGAGTTCCTGCGGGAGGGCGGCCACCGGGTCGTCCGGCTCGACCGCGCCTGCTTCGACCTCCTCGTGGTCACCCGGGACGGTCGCTCCTTCGTCGTCAAGGTCCTCACGAACGTGGACGGGCTCCGGAAGGAGGTCGCGAAGGACCTCAAGGTGGTCTCGCACTTCCTGGAGGCCGTGCCGATCGTCGTCGCGCTGCGCCGCCGGTCCGGGCCCCTGGAGCGGGGCGTGGTCTACCACCGATACGAGATCCCCGTGATGGACCCGATCACGTTCGCGGAGACGGTGGAGGGTGAGCCGCCCCGAACCGTGGCCGACCGCGGCGGGAAGTACGTCGAGGTGCGGGAGGAGGAGATCGACAGCGTGAGCGTGTCGAGCGTCCGGCGCCGCCAGCTGAGGCGGGAGGGCGGCCGGGTCAGCCTGGCCCGGGCCGAGGAGGCGGAGGTCGAGGGCGTTCCGGTGCGCTTCCGGGTGCCGGAGCGGGTGGACACGGGCAAGGACCGGATGACCCGGTTCGAGCGCCGGGTGGCCCGGCACCTCGAGCGCATGGGGGCCGAGCGCACGGGCAAGGTCCGCCGGGCCCCGTTCGAGCTGCTGGCCAAGGACGGGGACACGGTCCTGGTCCGGTCGGAGGACGTGAGCGGGCGGGAGTCGATCGCGCTCCGGGACGTGATCCAGGCCACGGGCTCCCTGGGGTTCGTGGTCACGCGGCGGCGGGGCCGGCGCGCCTCGTGCCTCCCCACCCTCGACCTGGAGACCCTGGAGGACCTCAAGGACATCGAGGAGCTGAAGGAGTACCTGGAGGAGCACGACCCGTCGGAGAAGGTGCGGGAGCTGGTCGAGGAGGCGGGGATCACCTCCCCCAAGGAGATCGCCCGGCGCACGGGGCTCAGCGAGCCCGTGATCCGGGAGCTCCTCCGGCGCATGTCCATAGAGGGAAAGATTTAAATATAAGTGCTCGGCGGTCACCACCGAGAGAACCCGGAACGGGGGTAAGCCGAGATGGCGATGCTGGCGGGTGACGGGCGGCAGGTCCTGATCCTGCCCGAGGGTTACCAGCGCTTCGTGGGTCGAGACGCCCAGCGGATGAACATCATGGCGGCGCGCGTCGTCGCCGAGACCGTGCGGACCACGCTCGGCCCGATGGGCATGGACAAGATGCTCGTGGACGAGATGGGCGACGTGGTCGTCACCAACGACGGCGTGACCATCCTCGAGGAGATGGACATCGAGCACCCGGCCGCCAAGATGGTCGTGGAGGTCGCGAAGACGCAGGAGGACGAGGTGGGTGACGGCACGACCACGGCCGTCGTGCTGGCCGGTGAGCTGCTGCACAAGGCCGAGGACCTGCTGCAGCAGGACATCCACCCGACCGTGATCGCGCGCGGCTTCCGGATGGCGGTGGAGAAGGCCGAGGAGATCCTGGACGAGATCGCGGAGGAGATCGACCCGGACGACGAGGAGATGCTCAAGAAGATCGCGAAGACCGCGATGACCGGTAAGGGTGTGGAGAAGGCCCGAGACCACCTGGCCGAGCTGGTCGTGAAGGCCGTCAAGCAGGTGGCCGAGGAGGAGGACGGTAAGATCGTCATCGACACGGACCACATCAAGCTGGAGAAGAAGGAGGGCGGCGGGCTCGAGGACACCGAGCTGGTCCACGGCATGGTGATCGACAAGGAGCGCGTGCACCCGGGCATGCCGCGGCGGGTGGAGAACGCCAAGATCGCCCTGCTGAACTGCCCGATCGAGGTGAAGGAGACCGAGACGGACGCCGAGATCCGGATCACGGACCCGGAGCAGCTGCAGGCCTTCGTCGAGGAAGAGGAGCGCATGCTGAAGGAGATGGTGGACAAGATCGCCGAGACCGGCGCGAACGTGGTCTTCTGCCAGAAGGGCATCGACGACCTGGCCCAGCACTACCTGGCGAAGAAGGGCATCCTCGCCGTCCGGCGCGTGAAGAAGTCCGACATGCAGAAGCTGGCCCGGGCCACCGGCGGCCGGATCGTGACCAACATCGACGACCTGAGCGAGGAGGACCTGGGTGAGGCCGAGGTCGTCGAGGAGCGGAAGGTCGCCGGCGACAAGATGATCTTCGTCGAGGGCTGCAAGGACCCGAAGGCGGTCACCATCCTGATCCGCGGCGGTACGGAGCACGTCGTGGACGAGGCCGAGCGGGCCATCGAGGACGCGATCGGCGTCGTGGCCGCGGCCCTCGAGGACGGCAAGGTCGTGGCCGGCGGCGGCGCGCCGGAGATCGAGGTCGCCCGGCAGCTGCGCGACTACGCGGACAAGGTGGAGGGCCGCGAGCAGCTGGCCGTCGAGGCGTTCGCCGACGCGCTGGAGATCATCCCGCGCACGCTGGCGGAGAACAGCGGACTCGACCCGATCGACGTGCTGGTGCAGCTGCGCGCCAAGCACGAGGAGGGCGAGGTGACCGCCGGCGTCGACGTGTACGACGGCGAGATCAAGGACATGATGAAGGAGGGCGTCGTCGAGCCGCTGCGCGTGAAGACGCAGGCGCTGGCGAGCGCCACCGAGGCCGCAGAGATGATCCTGCGAATCGACGACGTCATCGCCGCCCGGGAGCTGAGCAAGGAGGAGGAAGAGGAAGAGGAGGAGAGCGGCGGCAGCAGCACCGAGTTCTAAACCCTCATCCCCCTCACGCCCCTCAACTTCTTCCCGCCAATCGTTACGAACCCCATAACGATCGCCGCCCGGGCCTAGGGCCCGCGCACGCTCCACCACCACGCGAGCGCAAGCACCATCAGCACCAGCGCCACCAGGGCCGCCAGCAGCGCCATCTTCGGCGAACTACCCACCACCACCGGCACCGGGCCGATCAGGATCACCCCTCCCCACTCGCCCCGCCCCGAGGCACTCTTAACCACCGCCAGCAGGACCGCCGCCATGAGCAGCAACACTCCGAGCAGCGTGAGCACCACGCCCACCCGCACGAGATCCTCCGGCCTCACCACGCCCGACCACCCCCCGGGGGATGCGGGTTGAGGGCGATCGACGCGTACGTGAGGAACCTGGACCGCCTCATGATCGTCACGCTCGCGTTCACCGCCGCGTGCGCGGGGGCCCTGCTGACCGTCGGGATCAAGCTCGGGGTGGACCTCAAGGGCGGCACCATGCTGGTGCTGAAGTCCAACCAGGACCCCGACACGCTCGCGCGGCAGGCATCACGGGTCCTCGGCGTCCCCGACGTGCAGGCGGTCCGCTCCTCGCAGGGCGTGATCCTGCTACAGGTGCCTAAGTACCTGTCCGCGGGCGACGCCTCGAGGCTGGAGCGCTCCCTCCACGTCAAGATCGAGTCGATGCAGACCGTCGGACCCGCCCTCGGCCGAGCCTTTTGGCGGAGCGTGAAGATCGCGGTCCCGCTCGCCATCGTCGCCGTCGCGGCGATCGTCTTCGCGATCTTCCGGCGACCGCTGCTGAGCGCGACCGTCCTGGCGGCCCTGGCCCTCGACCTGATCGACGCCCTGGGCCTCATGTCGCTCACGGGCATCCCGCTGACGCTCGCCAGCTTCGCCGGGCTGCTCATGATCATCGGCTACGCGGTGGACAGCAACATCCTCCTCTCCATGTACACGGTCAAGCGCCGCCGGGCCCGCACGGTGGAGGCGTCCATCCGGGAATCCTTCAAGACGGGCATGACCATGACGCTGACCACGTCCGCGGCCGCGGGGGCGCTGTTCCTCCTCTCCGCCTCGGAGGCGATCTTTGAGATCGCGGCCGTGGTCGTGTTCGGCCTGCTCGCCGACGTGCTCAACACGTGGGTGTTCAACGCCTGGGTGATCAAAGAGAAGATCGCGGGGCGGTGAGGTTGAGCCTCGGATGGTTGAGGGAGCGCTGGCGCCTGATCGTCATCGCCCTCGTCTGGGTCGCCTCCATCACCTCCCTCGCCGTAAAGGGACTGAACCTAGGGCTGGAGCTGAAGGGAGGCACGATGGTCATCGCCCGCACGGACCACCCGCTCAGCAAGAAGGAGATGGATCAGACCGTCTCCGTCCTGCAGAACCGACTCTCCACGTTCGGGTTCAAGGGGATCAAGGTCCAGCCGGTGGGCCGGAGCCACATCATCGTGATGATGCCCGGGACGCCCCCGAAGGAGGCGGTGGAGCTCATCACCCGGCCCGGCAAGTTCGAGGCCAAGTACAAGGGCAGGACGGTGCTGACGGGCCAGGACATCGAGTCCGTTGAATCCTACCGGATCCAACGGGTCGAGGGCGGGTACGAGTGGGAGGTCCCCTTCCGGCTGACCCCGGAGGGCGCGAAGAGGTTCGCCGAGGTGGCCAAGCGGGCGCCCGGGCAGCCGATCGACATGTACCTTGACAACAAGAAGGTCTCCAGCCCGCGGATATCCCAGGACCTGGCCGAGGCGGCCGCCTCCGGGCACGTGGAGCGGGAGATCGAGATCCAGGGCGGTGCGCCCACCCGCGAGCAGGCCGAGCGGGAGGCCAGGGAGATCATGGCGGTGCTCCGCTCGGGACAGCTGCCGGCGAAGCTCATCCCTGAGGGCGTGTACTCGGTGTCCGCCACCCTGGGCCAGAACTTCCTGAGGATGGCCGTGATCGCCGGGGCGGTCGCGTTCGTCGCGGTGTCCCTCATCATCGCGCTGCGGTACCGGGAGCCCCGCGTCGTGGGCCCGATCCTCTTCACGGGCTCCTCCGAGGTGGCCTTCCTCCTCGGCGTGGCCTCGCTCACCGGGTACACCATCGACCTGCCGGCGCTCGCCGGAATCATCCTCTCGATCGGTAGCGGCGTCGACGACCTGATCGTGATCACCGACGAGGTGGTCCGCGGGGGCGGCAGGGGGAGAAAGGGCGAGGAGGTCCCGCTGAGGCAGCGGATCAAGCGGGCGTTCAGCGTCGTCCTGGCCTCGTTCGCGACGCTGGCGGCGGCCATGGCCGCCCTGTTCTTCGCCGGCATGGGGCTGCTGAAGGGCTTCGCCATCATGACGGTGCTGGGCGCCCTGTACGGCGTCTCGATCACCAGACCCGTGTACGCGGACCTACTCCGATCGCTCCTGCACGGAGAGTGACGGGGGGGTGCCACCCCACGGACCCGATCTCGGACCTGGTCACGGTGGGCCGGATCCTGGGGATGGTGACCAAGGTCGCCTCCCTTCTCTCCCTACTTCCCATCCCGGTCGCCCTGATTTACGGCGAGCTGTCCTGCGTGATCCCCTTCCTGCTCACGTTCGTCGCGATGCTCGCCGCCGGCCTCCTCCTGGAGCGCATTCCGGGCGACGGAAACCTGGTGAGGCCCCGGCACGCGATAGTCTCCGTGCCCATCCTGTGGCTTCTGATCCCGCTGTTCACCGCCATCCCCTTCCACCTGTGCGAGGGGATGCCCTGGCTCGACGCCTACTTCGAGAGCATGTCCGGATGGACCACGACCGGGCTCACGGTCCTCCCGGACGTCGACCACGCCCACCGCTCGATCCTCTTCTGGCGTAGCCTGGAGCAGTGGGTGGGCGGCCTGGGCCTCGTCGTCACGGTCATCAGCATCCTCCGATTCGAGACCCCGAGCCTGCTGTACGTGGCGGAGGCCCGGGAGGAGCGGATCCGCCCGAACGTCGTCAACACGGCCAAGGAGATGTGGAAGATCTACGCGGCGTTCACGGCGGCCGGCGCCCTGATCCTCTGGCTCCTGGGCATGAGCCCCTTCGACGCGCTCAACCACGCGATGACGGCGCTGGCCACCGGCGGGTTCTCCACCCGCTCGGACAGCATCGCCGCCTACCGCTCGCCCGCGATCGAGCTCGCCACCTCGATCCTCATGGTGCTCGGCGCCACGAGCTTCGTAACCCACCACCGGGCGTTCAAGACCCTCCGCGTGCACCCGGGGAGCGGACCCCGGCGGCTGCTCAACGCCCTCCGGCACTACTCCCGGGACCTCCAGTTCCTCACGCTGATCGCCCTGGTGCTGCTCACGACCGCGTACATGTGCCTCCACTCGCGGTTACCGCCGCTGGAGTCCCTCCGGTACTACGGATACCAGGCCGTCTCGGCGATCACCTGCTGCGGATTCTCGAACGCGAACGTGCCGGACTTCCCGGACCACGCCAAGGCCGCCCTCATCATGCTGATGATCGTCGGGGGCTCCACCGCCTCGACCGCGGGCGCCGTCAAGATCCTCCGATTCCTGATCATCGGTGAGGCCATCCGGGTCGCGATCGCCCGACGCACGCGCCCCCTCCGCGGCGTCATCG
Organism: Methanopyrus sp.; assembly: GCF_053997775.1. Classification (NCBI taxonomy): domain Archaea; kingdom Methanobacteriati; phylum Methanobacteriota; class Methanopyri; order Methanopyrales; family Methanopyraceae; genus Methanopyrus; species Methanopyrus sp. The sequence continues at coordinate 110,747 of NZ_JBMXXF010000025.1, read as the reverse complement.
TCCCCAAGCTGCAGAGTCGAACGCTCTCCGAGGACGAGATCATCGACGCGTTCGCGATCGCCGGCTCCTACATCTTCTTCGTCGTCCTGGGGGCGCTCCTCCTCGCCGGATACTACGGGTACCGACCCGTGGACGCGTTCTTCGAGATCGCCTCCGCCCAGGGCGGGGTCGGACTCTCCGCCGGGATCACGGCCCCCGACGCCCCGGCCGGCGTGAAGGCGCTGCTCATCTTCCACATGTGGCTGGGCCGGCTGGAGGTCCTACCGTGCCTGGCGACCCTGTACTGGTCCCTCACGCTCCTCAGGAGGCTGCCTCCGGGGGTGGGGACGCTTGCACGTCATCATCGTGGGAGGCGGGCGGGTGGGCCGGATCTTGGCTGAGATGTTGATCGCTCACGGTCACGACGTGGTTATAATAGAAAAGGATAAAAGGAGGGCCCAGGAGCTCGCCCAGTCCGAGCTGGACGTGCTGGTCGTGCAGGGCGACGCCACCGACCTCGACGTGCTGCAGGACGCGGAGATTGAGTCGGCCGACGTCGTCGCCGCGGTCACCGACAAGGACGAGGTGAACCTGGCCGTCTCCCTGATCGCGAAGGAGGAGTTCGGCGTCGACCGCGTCGTCTCGCGCGTCACCGACGACCGGTTCGTCGACATTTTCCGCAGGCTGGGCGTCGACGCCGTGGTGAACCCGGACCGGAGCGCCGCCCAGCTGATCGAGAAGGCGATCACCCGCCCCTACCTCGTTGACATGATCACGTTCGGCCGCGGCGAGGCCGAGCTGCTGGAGTTCGAGGTCACCGAAGGGGCCAAGGTCTCGGGCAAGCGGGTCTCCGACCTCCCCAACGACTGCGTGATCGTCGCGCTCTACCGGGATGGGGAACTCATCCTACCCCGTGGCGACACGGAAATAAATCCCGGAGACCGAGTCCTCGTGCTCGCGCTCCGGGACAAGCTGAAGAAGGTGGAAAAGCTGTTTAGAAGCGGCGAGTAGAGGTCGGGCGGGAGGACCCATGACCACGGTGGCGGAGGCGCTGGACCGGATTCGGTCGGCCGAGTCCGAGGCCAAGGAGCGGGTGGAGAAGGCACGGGAGGAGGCCGAGCGCATCGTCGAGGAGGCGGAGAAGAAGGCGGAGAAGCTGATTCGCGAGGCGGAGGAGGAGGCGCGGAAGGAGGCGGAGAAGATCCGGCGGCAGGCCGAGAAGGAGGCCGAGGACCGGGCCCGGAAGATCCGGGAGGAGGGTGAACGGGAGGCGAAGGAGCTGAGGGAGCGGGCGAAGGAGCGGATGGACGAGGCCGTGGACGCCGTCGTCAGGCTGGTCCTGGGGGAGGGGTAGCGTGGCGATCCGGGAGATGGAGGAGGTCTTCATCTTCTGCCTGAGGGAGGACGTTGCCGACACGCTGAAGCGCGTGCAGGTGGAGGGCTGCCTGCACATCGAGAACTTCTGGGAGGTGCACGGGGTAGAACGGTTCTACGGCGTTGAGCGCCCGGAGGCCCCGGAGGAGCTGATCAAGGTCACCGACGTGCTGGCCGGGCTCACGCGCCTGCGCGACGCGCTCCGGGAGATTCACGAGGAGCTCTCTGAGGAGGGCATCAAGGAGGCTCTCGCCTCGTTCTTCCGGGCCGAAGAGCCGGAGAAGGTCGAGTTCGAGCTCCGGCCCACCTCGGAGGTGATCGAGTCCGCGGAGCGGTTCCTAAACCAGCTGGAGGAGGAGGTCGGGGAGCGGCTGGAGCGGATCGACGAGTTGGAGGGCGAACTGGAGCGGCTGGAGGAGACCCGGGACTTCCTGGAACACGTCACGGAGGACTTCGACGTCGGGCACCTGGGCGAGGGTACGCACGTCGTCGCCCGGCTGTACGTGGTCCGGTCCGACGCCTGGGACGATCTGGTCGAGCGGTTGGAGGACGAGCCCGCGTACGCGGGTAGGGTGGGCGAGACCGAGGACGAGGACGTGGTGGCCGTCATCGCCCTGCCCAAGGGCGAGACGGAGCTGGAGGCCGAAATCCGCCGAATGGGGGCGACGGAGCCGGAGGCCGTCAACGAAATCCTATCGGAGCTGTCCGGGTCCGTGAACTCCGTCCGGGAGGAGCTGGAGCGGCGGATCCGGGAGACCCGGGAGGAGCTGGAGCGCCTGCGGCGCGAGCTGGCGGAGTACTACGAGGAGCGGGCGGCCGAGATCAACGCGTGGATCGAGCTGCTGGAGAACGAGCGGGAGCTGCTGGACGAGATCCCGAAGCTGGCGATGACGGACCGAACGTACCTCATCTACGGCTGGGTGCCCAAGGACGAGATCGACCGGCTCGAGCGCGCCGTGGAGGAGGCGACCGACGGGTGCTACGCCCTGATCCGGGAGCGGGTGTCGGACGTGGAGGAGATGCCCGTCGAGCTGAAGAACCCGCGCCCGCTCAAGCCCTTCGAGACGCTCGTCGAGATGTTCTCGCCCCCGAGGCCCACCGAGGTGGACCCCACCCCCATCTTGGCGGTGTTCTTCCCGATCTACTTCGGGTTCATCCTTACCGACGCCGCCTACGGCGCCATCCTACTCGGACTGGCGACCGCGATCCGACTCACCGGTGGCCGAGTGGACGAGGGGCTCAAGATGTTCTCCGAGCTGATGATCTACGCGGGCGCGGCCACGATCGTCCTCGGCGTACTCACCGGCGGCTACTTCGGCAACCTGCTCGGCATCAAGCCCCTCTGGGTCGACCCGATGAAGGACCCGATCACGATCCTGCTCGTCTCCCTCGGGTTCGGCGTGCTGCACGTGGCCATCGGACTCATCCTGGGCATGTACATCTCACTGCGAAAGAAGCGCGACGTCCGGGCCTTCCTAGGCGACCACCTGTCCTGGTTCCTCGTCCTGATCGGCGGCGTGATGCTGGTGGCGGGCGCGACGAAGCTCGGCCTCCACAGCCCGGTGACCTACGCGGGCGGTGGACTGCTCGGTATCGGCGTCCTGCTCGTGATCCTCGCCTCCCTAACCCAGGGCGAGGTGATGGAGGCGCTGATGAGCGTGCTCGACGTGATCGGACTCATGGGTGACGTGCTCTCCTACTCGCGACTCCTCGCCGGCTGCCTGTCCACGGCCGGCATCGCCCTCGTCGTGAACCTCCTGGCCAAGATGGCGAAAGGCGCCGGAGGAGCCCTCGGCGTCATCCTGGCCGCAATCATCCTGGTCATCGGGCACGTTTTCAACATGGCGATGAACGGGCTCGGCGGCTTCGTGCACAGCCTCCGACTCCACTACGTGGAGTTCTTCAGCAAGTTCTACGAGGGTGGAGGAAAGCCGTTCGACCCCCTCAGGATCAAGGGCAAGCACCTGAAGATCCGCGCGTAACGGGGTGAGCCGAATGGTCAGCACCGAGCTCGCGATCGCCGCCATAGGCGCGGGCATCGCGGCGGGCGTGGCGGGGGTAGGCTCCGGTATCGGCCAGGGGATCGCCGCCGCGGCCGGCGCCGGCGCGGTGGCGGAGGACGAGCGGGCCTTCGGCAAGGCCATCGTCTTCTCCGTCCTCCCGGAGACCCAGGCGATCTACGGGCTCCTCATCGCGATCCTCATCCTCGTGGGCATCGGCTTCCTGGGCGCCGCCAAGACGATCACCATGGGCGCCGCCCTGGCCGCGCTGGGAGCAGGTCTCGCCGTCGGACTGGCCGGTATCTCGGGGATCGGTCAGGGGATCGCCGCCGCGAGCGGGATCGGGGCGATGCTCAAGGACGAGGCCCTCTTCGGCCGCGCCATCGTGTACTCCGTCCTCCCGGAGACCCAGGCCATTTACGGCCTACTCGTCGGCATCATCATCCTGGTTGGGGCCGGGATGCTGGGCGGCGGTTCGGTCAAGGTCTCCCTGGGCACCGGGCTCGCAGCGGTGGGGGCCGGACTGGCCGTCGGTCTAGCGGGCACGTCCGGGATCGGCCAGGGGATCGCCGCCGCCAGCGGCATCTCCGCGATCATGCGAAAGGAGGAGCTGTTCGGCCGGCTGCTCGTGTTCTCGGTGCTCCCCGAGACCCAGGCCATCTACGGCCTGCTGGTGGCGGTACTGATCGCCCAGATCCTGGGCATCCTGGGCGGCGGCCCCGCCTCCCTGGGCGCCGGGTTGGCGGCCCTGGGAGCAGGTCTCGCCGTCGGACTGGCCGGCACCTCCGGGATCGGTCAGGGCATCGCCGCCGCGAGCGGCATCAAGGCCATGGCCGAGGATGAGGGTATTTTCGGTCGGGCGCTGGTATTCTCGGTGCTTCCGGAGACGCAGGCGATCTACGGCCTACTCGTCGCGATCCTGGTAATGTTCTCGCTGATGAGCCCGTCGATGTCCCTGGCGGCCGGAATCCTGGCCTTGGGCGCGGGCCTCGCGGTCGGCATCGCCGGAACGTCCGGGATCGGCCAGGGGATCGCCGCCGCGAGCGGGATCTCCGGCATCCTCAGGAGGGAGGAGCTGTTCGGTCGGGCGCTCGTGCTCTCGGTGCTCCCCGAGACTCAGGCCATCTACGGCCTGCTGACTGCCATCATTGCCGCGTTCCTGGTGGGTACCAAGGCGAACCTGGCGACCGCGCTGGCCGTGCTCGGGGCCGGGCTGGCGGTCGGGTTCGCGGGCACGTCCGGCATCGGTCAGGGGATCGCGGCGGCCGGCGGCGTCAAGGCCACGGTGGAGAGGAACGAGCTGTTCGCCCGATCCCTGGTCCTGTCGATCCTCCCGGAGACGCGGGCCATCTACGGCCTGCTCGTCGCGATCCTGGCGATCTCAGCGTTCAAGTCCGGCGCGTTCGGAGCCGGACTGGCGATGGTCGGGGCCGGCCTCGCCGTGGGGCTCGTGGGAGTCTCGGGGATCGGTCAGGGCTTCGCCGCCGCCAGCGGCTCCGCCACCCTGGTGAAGGACGAGGGCTTCTTCAGCCGGGCGATCATCTTCTCGGCGCTCCCGGAGACGCAGGCGATCTACGGCCTGCTCACCGCGATCCTGGTGATGATGACCTGCGGCGTTCTGGGCGGAGGAGCGGGTGGAGTGAGCGCCGGGGCCGGCCTGATCGCGCTCGGCGCCGGCCTCGCCGTCGGACTGGCGGGAAGCTCCGCGATCGGTCAGGGGATCGCGGCGGCGGGTGGCGCGAGCGCCTCGTCCGAGCGCCCCGAGCTGTTCGGTCGGTCGATCGTGTTCTCCATCCTACCGGAGACCCAGTCCATCTACGGGCTCCTCATCGCGATCCTGCTGACCACGTTCGCCCTGAAGGCCAGCGCCCCGGTGGCCGCGGGGCTGGCCGCGCTCGGAGCGGGCCTCGCGGTTGGAATCGCCGGCTTCTCCGGTATCGGTCAGGGGATCGCCGCCGCCAGCGGCATCGGGGCCCTCGAGCGGGACCCGGGCTCCTTCGGTAGATCGCTGATCTTCTCCATCCTCCCGGAGACGCGATCCATCTACGGCCTGCTCGTCGCGATCCTGGTGATGGTCGGTCTGGGCGTGATGAGCGGGTCGTTCAGCGGCAACGCGGCGGTCGGTCTCGCGGCGCTCGGCGCGGGCGTGGGGATCGGAATGGCGGGCCTGTCCGGCGTGGGACAGGGCGTCACCGCGGCCGCCGGCATCGGCAACGTCGTGCGAGACCCGGGGCTGTTCGGTCGCTCGCTGATCTTCTCGGTGCTCCCGGAGACGCAGGCGATCTACGGACTCCTCATCGCGATCCTGGTGATGATGTTCCTGGGCATCCTAGGAGGCACGAAGTCACCGTCGCTGGGCGCCGGGCTGGCGGCCCTGGGGGCCGGCCTCGCGGTCGGCATCGCGGGTAGCTCCGGTATCGGTCAGGGACTCTCCGCCGCCGCCGGCGCGACCGCCGTGCGGGAGCGCTCCGAGCTGTTCGGTCGGTCGATCGTGTTCTCCATCCTACCGGAGACCCAGTCCATCTACGGGCTTCTGATCGGTATCCTGGCGCTGCTGCCGGTCATGACCAGCGCGAGCGGGGTCAGCGTCGGGGCCGGCCTGGTGGCGCTGGGCGCGGGCCTAGCGGTCGGCGTCGCCGGCACGTCCGGCATCGGTCAGGGGATCGCGGCGGCGGGCGGTACGGGCGCCCTGTCCGAGCGGGCCGAGCTGTTCGCCCGGTCCCTGATCCTCTCGATCCTCCCGGAGACGCGATCCATCTACGGGATGCTCATCGCCATCATCAGCATGTCGACGGCGGGGCTGCTCAGCAGCTCGCCGAAGGCGAACCTGGCCGCCGGTCTCGCGGCGCTCGGGGCCGGGGTTTCCGTGGGGTTCGCCGGGCTGTCCGGCGTGGGACAGGGCGTGACCTCGGCCCGGGGTTCCGCCTCGATGACCAAGCGGGAGGAGGCGTTCGGTCGCTCGCTGATCTTCTCGGTGCTCCCGGAGACGCAGGCGATCTACGGACTCCTCATCGCGATCCTGATCGTCTTCGCCGCGCTCGCCGCCACTTAATCCCCCTCGGGGGCGCGCCGGATGGGTCTGAAGGAGTTGGAGGAGAGGATACTGGAGGAGGCCGAGCGCGAGGCGGAGGAGATCGTGAAGGAGGCTGAGGAGGAGGCGGAGAAGATCCTGGAGAAAGCGAGGAGGGAGGCCGAGGAGCGGCGTCGGGAGATCCTGGACCGGGCTCGCCGGGAGGCGGAGACCCGGAAGCGTCGGGAGATCGCGCAGGCGCGGCTGGAAGCCCGGCAGCTGAAGCTTCAGGCGAAGGAGGAGTGCATCGAGGAGGCGCTGGAGCGGGCCCGGAGGCGGATCCGGGAGCTGAGTGAGGAGGGGAGCCGCCGCTACCTGGAGTTCCTGGAGCGGGCGGCGGTGGAAGCCGCCCGGGCGATCTCGGCGGACAAGGTGATCCTCCGGGTCAACGAGCGCGATCGGGAGGCGATGGAGGAGCTACTCCCGGACGTGCGCGTGGAGGTGGACAAGGAGGTTGAGTTGGGGGACCCGGTGGACATCCTGGGCGGGGTGATCGCGGAGAGCGAGGACGGGTCCGAGGTGTTCGACAACTCCGTGGAGGCCCGGATGCGGAGGATGAGGTCTGAGCTGGTGCGGAGGGTCTCGGACGCGCTCTTCGGGGGCTAGGGCCCCGTGGACCTGCTTCATCTCTCCACTCAGAGTTACGTGCTGATCGCGGTTGGCGTGCTCGCGCTCGTCACGGTGCTCGCCATCGTGCTCTCCATCCCGATCACCGACGTGGTCTGGAGGTACGCCCCGTACGCCTACCCGCTGCCCAAGGCCAAGGCCCTGGAGGCCGAGACGCTGGAGGTGGAGGAGTTCGAGGAGCTGAGTGAGGCCTCGCTGCGCGACCTGGCGACCCGGCTGGAGGAGCTGGGGATCGAGCCGGATCGGGTCAGGCCAATGATGCGGGGGAACACGGAGCCGGTTGAGGTGGCCATCAAGCGGCGCGCCGTGGAGGCCGTGATGGACCGGCTGGCCGAGTCCGGTCCGGAGGACGTGGAGGCGATGGTCAAGGCCCTGATGGCCCGGTACGAGCTGGAGGATCTGAAGGCCGTGATCCGCGCCCTGCACGCGGGCGAGGAGCCCAGTGAGCTCGTGGACCGGCCCGTCCTGCTGGAGGAGGACACGTGGCGGGAGGTTCGGGACGCGAAGTCGGTGCAGGAGGTCCTCGAGCGGCTGCGAGGCACCCCGTACGACCGGGGCCTGGAGGACGCGCTGCGGGAGTACGAGGAGACGGGCTCCCTGCTGCCCGTCGAGCTCGCGCTGGACCGGGCCTACTACGAGTATCTGTGGGACCTGGCGACCGGTGAGGAGGTGGGAGAGGAGCTCGCCCGGCTGCTCGGGCTGGAGATCGACCTGTACAACGTGGAGGTGGCGCTCCGCGGCGCCCTGATGGGGCTGGACCCCGACACGGTGCTCCGGGCCATGGCCGACGGGGGCTGGGAGCTCGCGGAATGGCGTAGGAGGGAGTTGGCGGAGGCGGAGGATCCGAGCGAGGTGGTGGAGCAGGTGTCCGGCACCTCCTTCGGCCGGTACCTGCGGGACGCGCTGGAGGAGTACTCGGAGTCCGGGAGCGCGGACGTCCTGGACCGGGCCGTCCGGCGCGCCCGGTACGAGACGGTCCTGGACTTCGTCCAGTCGGACATCGTGGGCGCTCCCGCGATCGTCCAGTCCGTGTACGCCAAGCAGCGGGAGGTCGACAACCTGATCGCGCTGATCAACGCGAAGGTGGCCGACGTGGAGTTCGCCCCGGTGTAGGGGGCCGACCTCATGTCGTACGTCGTGGCCGCGATCGTCGACGACCGGGTCGCCCCGGGCTTCCGGCTCGCCGGCGTGCGCACGATCGAGGCCGGTGAGGTGGACCCGAAGGAGGCCGTCCGCGAACTGGCCTCGGACCCGGAGGTGGGCGTGATCATACTCACCGAGGACGTCGCGGAGGAGGCGAAGGAGGTCATCGAGGAGATCCAGGAGGAGAAGCTCTCGCGCGGGGAGGCGACCCCCATCTTCGTGACCGTGCCCGGTCCGGAGGGTCCGAAGGAGGAGGTCGAGATCGAGGAAATCGTTAAGAGAGCGGTGGGCGTCGAGATCGACGTCGAGAAGATCGAGGGGCAGGGGCGGTCCTAGCATGGCCCAGGTGAAGGGCGAGATCGTGAAGGTGGCGGGACCGGTGGTCGAGGCGGTGGGATGCGAGGGCGCGCGGATGTACGAGGTTTTCCGGGTCGGGGACGAGGGGCTGATCGGTGAGGTCATCAACGTCGAGGGCGACCGGGTCACGATCCAGGTGTACGAGGAGACGGCCGGCCTGCAGCCGGGCGAGCCGGTCCGGGGCACGGGCGAGCTGCTGTCCGTGGAGCTGGGTCCTGGCCTGCTGACCCAGATCTTCGACGGCATCCAGCGCCCGCTGCCCGAGGTCCGGAAGGAGGTCGGCGACTTCGTCGAGCGCGGCGTCATGCTGCCGGCCCTGGACCGGAAGAAGAAGTGGGAGTTCACGCCGAAGGTGAAGGAAGGCGACAAGGTGGAGGAGGGCGACATCCTGGGCACCGTGCCCGAGACCGAGCTCATCGAGCACAGGATCATGGTCCCGCCCGGGATCTCGGGCGAGGTGATCGAGATCGCGGACGAGGGCGAGTACACGGTCGAGGAGACGATCGCGGTCATCGAGGACGAGGAGGGCGAGGAGCACGAGGTTAAGATGTACCAGGAGTGGCCGGTGCGCCGGCCCCGACCGTACAAGCGCAAGCTCGACCCGGAGGAGCCCCTGATCACGGGTCAGCGCGTGATCGACACGTTCTTCCCGGTCGCCAAGGGCGGTACCGCGGCCATCCCCGGCCCGTTCGGGAGCGGTAAGACGGTCACCCAGCAGCAGCTGGCGAAGTGGGCGGACGCGCAGGTCGTCGTGTACATCGGGTGCGGCGAGCGCGGCAACGAGATGACGGAGGTGCTGGAGGACTTCCCGGAGCTGGAGGACCCGCGCACGGGCAAGCCCCTGATGGAGCGCACCATCCTGGTCGCGAACACCTCGAACATGCCCGTGGCCGCGCGGGAGGCGTGCATCTACACGGGCATCACCATGGCCGAGTACTACCGGGACATGGGCTACGACGTGGCGCTGATGGCGGACTCCACGTCCCGGTGGGCCGAGGCCCTGCGAGAGATCTCCGGCCGGCTGGAGGAGATGCCGGGCGAGGAGGGCTACCCGGCGTACCTGGCGTCCCGGCTGGCCGAGTTCTACGAGCGGGCCGGTCGCGTCGTGTGCCTCGGCTCCGACGACCGGATCGGCTCCGTCACGGTCGTGGGCGCGGTCTCCCCGCCGGGCGGCGACTTCTCGGAGCCGGTGACGCAGAACACGCTCAGGATCGTGAAGGTGTTCTGGGCGCTGGACTCCAAGCTGGCGGACCGGCGGCACTTCCCGGCGATCAACTGGCTGCAGTCCTACTCGCTGTACCTGGACGACGTGGAGGACTGGTGGCACGAGAACGTGGGCAAGGACTGGCGGAAGCTGCGCGACGAGGCGATGGAGATCCTACAGCGCGAGTCGGAGCTGGAGGAGATCGTCCAGCTGGTCGGCCCGGACGCGCTGCCGGAGAGCGAGCGCCTGATCCTCGAGGTCGCCCGCATGATCCGGGAGGACTTCCTGCAGCAGAACGCGTTCCACGAGGTGGACACGTACTGCCCGCCGGAGAAGCAGTACGAGATGCTGAAGACCATCCTCCACTTCCGGGACCTAGCGGAGGAGGCCCTGGACAAGGGCGTGTCCATCGACGACATCCTGGAGATGAAGGTGATCGACGACATCGCCCGGATGAAGGAGATCCCGAACGAGGAGGCGGTGGACGAGATCCGCAAGATCCGAGAGCGGATGGAGGAGGAGTTCAACGAGCTCATCGAGAAGGCATGAGGCCTCCTAACCCCCTCCCCACGCCCCCGGCCAATCGTTACGGGGGTCGTAACGTGAGGGAGTTCCTCGTGATCTTCAACGAGGCCCCCACCACCCCGGAGCGCGTCCGCCTGAAGGACCTTCCCGGCTCCGGCCGCTTCGACCTCGTCTGCCGCGTGACCACCCAGGCCCTGCTTTACTCTCACGGCGTGCGCACGGACTCCGTCGTCCACCTGCTCCTCCGCGGCCCGGACGACCCTCCCAAGCTGATCACGGTCACCGGACGCCGGGTGCGGCGCCTGTATCCGGACGAGCGGACCACCGCCATCCACCTCCGACGCGCCCTGGCCGCCGAGCCCGGGACGGAACCCCACCCCGGCTTCTACGTCCGAAGGCTGGACCTCGAGGAGCTCCTGGACGAGCTGAGCGGCGCCACCCTCTACTACCTCTGCGAGGACGGAAAGCCGCTGGAGGAGGTGGACCCCGAGGAGGACGCGGTGTTCGTGCTCGGGGACCACGAGGGCACCACCCCGGAGCAGGACGAGCTCCTCCGCCGCCGGGCCGACGCCGTGATCTCCCTGGGTCCGATCCCCTACCACGCCGACCAGTGCATCGTCATCGTGCACCGGTACCTGGACGTGAGATCCGGCCCCTGACCGCCGCTCCGATACGTTACGATCCCCGTAACGATTCGAACAAAGGGGTTTCGGGGAACCCCACAAAAGCCTCGGCACCGCACCGAAACCCGGGGCCCGGTCGGCATGCGCCACCTGTACCTCACCGCCCTGCCCGACCGGGTCCTCTTCACCGCCCTGGACGACGAGCTCCTTCCGGAGCGGGCCTACCTCAGCTACCGGGACGGCCGGTTCCGGTTCTCCACCGAGGAATCCGAGATCTCCCGAAGCGTGGACGACGACTCCGTCCTCCAGGCGAAGGAGCGGCTGGAGCGCGAGCTCCGGGACGTGATGAACCGCCGCCCCCGCATCATCCGGGCGGAGAAGCGGGAGGACCTGCCCCGAGGCGAGGCCGTGGAGGTGTACGGATCCTGCGAGGGGGAGGAGGTGTTCGCCGGGCGCTTCGAGCTGGGCGAGGAGGTCTACATCGCCGCCCGAGGTACGGACACCGAGACCGCCCGCACGGTCACGGAGACCTCGGAGAGGGTCCTAACCGAGCTGCTGGCGAGGGCCGTCGAGCTGTACTACTCCTCCTGAAGCCGGCGCTTCACCGCCTCCACCTTCCCCCTGGCCGTCACCTCCCGATCGCGCCGATCGTCGATCCGGACCATGAGCACGACCCGATCCGCGTGCTTCACGGCCTCCTCGTGGGCGACCCGAATCGCCTCCAACGCCTCCTCGAGGTCCTCCGCCTCCACCACGGTACCCATGGGCCCCACCTCGGGCTCGAAGCCACCCTCCTCCAGGGCCCGAACGACCGAGGCCACCTCCCGACTGAAGCTCGTGGACCCGGTGCCCAGCGGGTACACGGCGATCTCCACGATCAACCGGAACATCCCCCGACACCTTAACCCGGGCCCCGGCCCCGATCGAACCGGGGCCCGGCATGAGGGTGGCCGTCTCCTCCTTAAGCGTTGGCGATTGGTGGGCGGACACGGGGCGGATCAACGAGCTTCCCGACCTCACCGGGGCCGACGGGGTGGAGCTGATTCTGGAGGGGTCGCACCAACCCTCCCGGCTCGACCCCGGACGATTGACCGTCGACGTGGAGTCCGTGCACGCCCCCTTCGCGGACGTGAACCTCGCCACGCCCAGCGATCATCACCGCGAGTACGCGCTCGACGTCCTGCGCCGGTCGGCCGAGCTCGCGAGGGACCTGGGAGCCCGGTACGTCGTCGTGCACCCGGGCCACCTCACCCCGGTCACCGTGGGCGACCGGGACCTCGCCATGGACCTTTGCATCGAGGCGCTGCGCGAGGTGAGGCGGGTCGTGAGGAAGGAGGGTCTCGTGCCCGCCGTGGAGAACATGCCCGACCACGAGCTCCTGCTGGGCTCGAGCCCGGAGGAGATTGCGGAGATCGTCCGGGCCAGCGGCTGCCGCTTCGCGCTGGACGTCGGCCACGCGCTCACGTGCGAGGGCTCGCCGCTCCCCTACCTGGAGGAGCTCGAGCCCTGCGTGATTCACGTGCACGATAACTCGGGGGACCGGGACGAGCACCGGCCCCCGGGCGAGGGGATCCTCCGGGAGCGCGAGCTGGGCGAGGTGCTGGAGGCCGGCGAGCTGCCCGTGATCGAGGTGAAGAGCGTGGAGGGAGCGCGCCGCGGGGTCGCGCTGGTCCGACGGCTCCTCGGCTGATCACCCCCGGGCCAGGCCGTCCAGCGCCACCGCCTCCCCGTCCCGTAGCAGCATCGGGTTAACGTCCAGCTCCGTCCACCCCTCCTCCCGGTAGGCCCTCAACGCCCGGTGCGCCACGTCGCACAGGTCCTCGGCGCTCAGCTCGGAGAGCAGCGATCGGCCCCCGGGCACCCGGCGCAGGGCCCGCTCCAGCTCCTCGGGCTCTAGGGGCGGCCGCCGGACGATGTACGCGCCCAGCTCCTCCACGAGCCCGCCCCCCAGCCCGAGGAGGATCACCGGGCCGAAGGTGGGATCCCGCTTGATCCCCAGGAAGGCCTCGACCCCGCCGACCGTGTCCACGTGCCGCTGCACCATGATCCGGCCGTCCGGCCACCGATCCAAGAGCGTCCGCGAGAACTCCTCGACGTCGCGCCGGGACGGCACGGCGGTCCGGATGGCCCCCTCCCGGGCCCGGTGCGTGACCTTCGGGTGCAGCAGCTTCACCACGTACGGCGGGTCGAGGTCCAGGTCGCGCGCCTCCTCCGGCGACTCCAGCACGGCGTACTCCGGGACCTCGATGCCCCTCCTCCGCAGCGCCCTCAGGACCTCGTCCTCCAGGATCACGGTCAAGACCGGACCAGCTCCCCGATCACCTCGTTGAAGGCCTCGCAGAACCGCTCGATGTCCTCCCGGGGCGCGGAGAAGGCCACGCGGATGAACCCGCGCCCGTGCCGCGTGCTCGTGTAGTACCCGGTGCGAACGAAGATGCGGTGCTCCGTGTAAAGCTTGCCCACCACGGTGCGAGAGTCCAGATGCTCGTACTCTGAGAAGTCCAGGACCAGGCAGTTAGCGTGGGAAGGGTACACCGGGATCTTCACGCCGTCCCCCTCGCACTCGCGCTTGATCAGCCGCTGGTTCCGGCGCGTCTCGCGCACGAGCCTCGGCACCCACCGATCCCGCACGCGCAGGGCGGTGATGGCCGCCTCCTGCGCGATGGCGTTGATCCCGAGCTTGCTCACCTTGTACCGGCAGATCTGCTCCAGCAGCCGCTTCTCCCCGACGATGGCACCCACCCGGAGCCCCGCCATCCCGTAGGTCTTGGAGAAGCTGTACAGGTCCACGCAGCGCTCCGGATCCATCTCGCAGGCCACGGGCCGGTGCGGAGCGAAGTCCCGGTACGTGCAGTCGTGCACGAGGAACGCGTCGGCGTCCTGGGCCAGCTCGACCAGGGCCCGGAGCTCGCGCTCGCTGAGGCTGCTGCCCAGCGGGTTCAGCGGGTTGATCACGAAGATCAGGTCGAGGTCCTTCAGCCGCCCGTCGAGCGCCTCCTGGACCGCTTCCGCGGTCATCTTGTACCCGACCTCCGGGGAGTACACGTCCACCTCCTGCACCTCCACCCCCTCGGCCATCATCATCCCGTCGATCGTCTTGTACCCGGGGTCCGGAGTCACGGCCACCCCGTTGCTCGCCAGAGCCCTGATGGTGGCGTGCACGCCCTCGATCGCCCCGTTCGTGATCACCGCCTCGAACTCGTCATCCTCCAGCCCGAAGTACTCCAGGACGCTCCGGCGCAGTCGCACGTCCCCGCGCGGGTTCGTGTACACGTTGTACGGGGCCTCCAGGGCGGCCCGCACCACGGCCCTCCGAACCTCCTCCGGCGGCCCGAGCCGGTTGGTGTTCTGACCGAGCTCGATCACCTCGCCGGAGCGGATCCGCCGGAAGAGCTCGTCGGGGGAATCCGGGATCCAGTCCGCGGGCATCGAGACCCCGACGCGCCTTTATCCACCGACGTGCTTTTGTGAAAATACCGACGGGGGTTACGGGCCGTGCACCTGCGGGGGCGGGCCCGGGATATCCTGGAACTCGTTGTGGACAATCCGGGCACCACCGTCTCCGAGCTCGCGCAGCGGCTCGGGCTGCACCGTAGCACGATGGACCGGTACATCAAGATCCTCAAGGACCTGGGGCTCGTCCGCACCAAGCCCGGCCGCGGGGGCGGCGTGTACCCCACCTGCGACTCCGTCGTCCTGGTCCGCTCCGAGGGTCGGGTGCGGCTGGTCCGCCGCGGCGGCTCCCGCGCGAGGATCACCGTGAAGGCGGAGGACCGGCCGGGCCTGCTGGCGGACGTGTCCGAGCGGTTCGCCCGGGCCGGGGTGAACATCCTGGAGACCGAGCTGCAGGTCGTCGACGGAATCGCCGTGATGCGCTTCGAGGCGGAGAACGTGGTTCACGAGGAGGTCCTGCGCGAGCTGCGCGGGCTCAAGGGACTCCGAGAGCTGAGGATCGAGCGCTCGCGGGGTGAAGGAGGCTAGATGACGGCCCGGATCGCGACCCCGGCCGAGGCGCTGCTCGGGCTGCTGGGCCGGGGTCGCCTCCTCCTGCCGCGAGGGTACAAGACGGGCCGGGCGACCGGGCGCGCCGCGGTGAACCGGTTCGCGCTGTACGCGGCCCGGAAGGGGCTGGGGTTCGACCCGGAGGAGGTGCCCGTCCGATCGATCACCGGCTGGAGAGGGCTGAGGCTCACCGTGCCCGGGGATGGGGAGAGGTCCGACTACCGGACGACCGCCTCCCGGGACGCCGAGATCCCGGCCGAAGAGCTGCAGGCCCGGCTCCCCGGGTACCCGGCCCGCCCGCACTTCGTCGTGGACCTCCGGTTCTGGGGGGAGCACTCCCGGTTCGGCCGGACGAACCTGATCCGGCAGACCGCGGTCACCGCGTCCACCCTCCGACGGTACCTCTCCGACCGGCACCTCACCCTCGTCAACGCCCCGCCGGAGGCCCGCGAGCGGTTCGCCCGGGCGTTCCCGACGTTCGAGGGGGGCTTCTCGGACTGGGAGACGCTGCTCTCGAGGCTGGGTGAGGACCGCGTCGTGCTGCTCGACCCGAACGCGGAGGAGGAGCTGACGGAGCGGGACCTGCGGCGCTACGACGTCTTCGCGCTGGGCGGCATCGTGGACGATAACATGCAGGGCTGGACCGAGAAGCTGGCCCCCGGGATCCCGGCCGACGTGATCCGGCGCAAGATCACGCTCCGCGGCCGCGTCGAGGGGGTCCCCGACCGCATCAACGCGCTGGTCGAGGCGCTGTGCCGGGTGCTGGTGGAGGGTGAGAGCCTTCGGGAGGCCGTCCTCAGCGTGCAATCGCCCCGGTTCGCCCGGCGCCGGCTCCGGCTCGAGTTAAAAGGGCTCGACCGGCTGGATCGCGAAGCCCTTGAAAGCGTCCGCGAGGTGGTGAACCTCCCCCCGTCGGAGATCGTGAAGGAGGCACGTCGGCTGGGGATCCCGGTCGAGGTTGACCTGCAGGATGGTTGAGCTGGGGTACGAGCGGGCCGAGCGGTGCGAGGTGCAGGGGAAGCCCGCCTGCCGGGCCGGGCTTAAGGACGGCAGGCGCCTGATCCACGACGCCCACCTGTCCCGGCCGGAGCACTATTACTCCGTGTACCAGAGCTGCTGCAACTGGGAGTGCAAGTTCTGCCACTCCTGGCGGTTCACGCAGCGCCCGGTGGGTACCTGGTGGGGTCCCGAGGACTTCGTCGAGCGCGCGCTCGAGTACCGGGAGCGGGTGACCGTGTGGGAACCCAGGGAGCGGGCCACGGCGTTCCACGCCCACGACCTCTGCCTCGGATGCGGTCGGTGCGTGCTGGGGGAGCGGCCCGACTGGTGCCCGGGTCGGGTCGATCCGGACGACCTCGTCCTCAGCCCGCAGGGATGGGGACCGGCCCGCAACATCGTCGCGTTCACGGGCGGCGACCTCACCTGCCGGCCCGATTTCTACGTCGAGGCGATCCGGGCGCTCAAGCGCGAGACCGACGACCTGTGGGTGCTGCTCGAGAGCAACGGGTTCGGGCTCGTGAGGGAGCACGTGGAGGAGCTGGCCGCGGCCGGCCTCGACTCCGTGTGGCTGGACATCAAGGCCTGGGATGAGGAGACGCACCGAAGGCTCACGGGGGCCACCAACCGCTACACGCTCGAGAGCGTTGAACTGCTTCGGGAGCACGACATCGTGGTGGAGGTGTGCACGCTTTACATCCCCGGGCACGTGGAGGCGGACCAGATCCTGCGCATCGCGCACCACGTTGCCCAGGTCGACCGGGACATCCCGTTCACGATTCTCGCGTACTTCCCGGAGTACAAGCTGTCCGCCCGCCCGCCGCTGAGGTCGGAGCTGGAGACGGCCGAGCGGCTCGCCCGGGAGGTGGCGGGGCTAAGGAGGGTGCGGATCGGAAACGAGCACGTGGCACTCCCGGGGTGATCGGATGACCGGGAAAACCAAATGCTTCTGCGTGTGCAAGGGCCGGTACCCGGCCCCCGCCCTCGCCGTCGACGGGATCGTCCCCTACGAGGGTGGGATCGTGCTGATCCGGCGGGGACGCGAGCCGTTCAAGGGCCGGCTGGCCCTGCCCGGCGGGTTCGTGGAGTGCGGCGAGACCGTGGAGGAGGCCGTGGCCCGCGAGGTCCGCGAGGAGACCGGGCTGAGGGTCAGGCCCGAGCGGCTCGTGGGCGTGTACTCGGACCCCGACCGGGACCCCCGCGGGCACGTCGTCTCCGTGTGCTTCCTCTGCAGGGTGGAGGGGGGCGAGCTGCGGGCTGGCTCCGACGCGGCCGACGTGGAGGTGGTGGATCCGGGTGAGCTGTCCCCCGAGAACCTGGCCTTCGACCACTACAGGATGCTCCGGGACGCGGGGATTGTGGATTGAGGAGGGAGGTAGAGGGGGCCGCGCTGCTGGCCCTGGGGGCGGCCGTGCTCACGATCTCCTCCTACGCCTTGAACGGTTTCTCGGAGCCACCTCGGCTCCCGGAGACGGACAACCCGGCCCTGTGCGACCGCTTTTTCGCGATCGTCTCCGGGTTCCTGTCGGGGACGGTGATGGCGGGGATGGGGGCCCTGAAGTTCCGGGAGAATGAGAAGGTGCGGGCCGCGCTGGGGCTGCTGAGGAAGGCGGAGAAGTACCTGGAGGAGGGGTCCGAGCGCATCCCGGCCAAGTACAACGCGCTCACCTACGCCCTGAGGGCACTGCGGTGCGTGAAGCGCGCGGCGGACCTGCTCGAGGAGGTGGAACGGGAGGCTGAGGGGAAGTCCGAGTCCGACCGGGGTGGTGAGGATGTACGAGCCTCCGAGCGGGAGTCCGGAGCCCGGGGATCGGGTGGTGGTGACGGGGATCGTGGTGAGCGAGGATCCGCTGACGATCGACGACGGGAGGAGGATCGTGAGGTGCCCCCCGACGGAGACGATGGAGGTGAGGGACGAGCGCGGGGAGCGGACCGAGGGGACACCGAAGCGGGGTGAGGTGGTCCGCGTCTTCGGCGTCGTGATCGACGCGGGCGAGGACCGGATCACGCTCGAGCCGCACGCCGTACAGCGGCTGAACCTGGAGCCCGAGCTCTGGCGGGACGTGCGCCGGGTGACCCATCAAGAATAAACAGCCTCCCCGCCGAACCCGGCCGGGGGCGAGCGCATGACCCTGTTCCGGGCGTACCAGGAGGAGGCCAGGTACTTCAAGTACGCGTTCAACGCGGCCGGCAAGGTCGTGGAGGAGGCCCCGCTGATCGTCTCTCCGGACAAGGGGATCCTGTCCCGGGCGATGGACGCCTCGCACATCGCCATGGCCGTGCTCGAGATGCCCTGGGAGATGTTCGACGAGTACGAGGCCCCGACGGAGGAGGACGAGCTGATCTACGGGCTGGACATGGAGGAGGTGACCCGCATCGTCCGGCGGGCGCGGGTCACGGACGAGTTCACCCTGGAGGCGGAGAACGAGGAGGAGGTGATCGTTAAGCTGGCCTCGGGCGGCTACGAGCGCGAGTTCCGGCTGCGGAGCATCGAGGTCGAGGACATCCCGGACGAGCCCGAGCTGGACTACACGGTGGAGGTCACGGTGGTTCCGGACTTCGTGCAGGACGCCGTGCGGGACGCGGACCTGGTCAGCGACACCGTGAAGGTCGGCGTGGAGGACGGGACGTTCTACTTCAAGGCGGAGGGCGAGCGGGGCGTGGTGCAGCCGAAGGTGAGGGAGGGCGCCGAGGCCCTGCTGAGCTTCGACGCCGAGGAGAACGTGGAGACGGCCTACCCGCTGGACTACCTGAAGGACATGATCCAGGCCGCCCAGGGCGCCGAGAGCGTCATCATCCGGCTCGGCGAGGACATGCCGCTGGAGCTCGAGTTCCGGATCGGTCCCGCCGGCGAGGGCCGGCTGAAGTTCTACCTGGCCCCGCGGGTCGAGGAGTAGCCTACCCCGCCCCGTACAGGTACCGATCCAGCAGCGCCTTCGGGTACCCCACGTACGGGATCCGCAGCACCACCTTCCCGCTGATGTACTTCGGCGGCACCGGCGACCACGGGTCCGGCAGCGGGTTGTTGTCCCCCTTCGTGACCACGCCCCGAGGCGTCTTCGCGATCACCCGGTGCACGATCGGCACCGACCGGCCCGGCAACCGGTACACCACCACGTCCCCCCGGCGGATCTCGCCGTACGGCACGCCCACGACCACCAGCACGTCACCCACGTTGTAGTACGGGTACATGCTCTCCGAGATCACCGTCACCACCGGGTCCGGCGTGCCCAGGACGAACCCCAGCCCGTACCGGAGCCCGTACCCCAGCGCCACGCCGAGGACCACGTACACGACCGCGGCCCTCCACCCGCTCAGCGACCGAAACCACCGGATCGCGCGCCTCAACCCCGTCAACCCTGAACCACCCCGGCGGGCGCCGTCCCCGGCCGAGAAATAGGTACCGGGGACCGCCCCCTCCGCGTCCGACCCGACGGCAGAAATTAGCCCGAGTTACGGTCGGCTAAACCGGGGCTGACCTTGACCGCGATCATGTTCGTGGGGACCTGCTCCAACTCCGGCAAGTCCTTCCTCACCGCCGCCCTGTGCGCCTACCTGCGCCGGCGCGGGGTGGACGCGGCCCCGTTCAAGTCCCAGAACATGTCACTGAACTCCTACGTCGCCCGAGAGGGCGGGGAGATCGCCGTCGCCCAGGCCTTCCAGGCCCGCATGGCCGGGCTGGACCCCTCGATCCACCACAACCCGGTGCTGCTCAAGCCCCGCGGCGAGCGCCGCTCCGAGGTCATCGTGCACGGCCGCCCCCTGGGCACCATGACGTACGACGAGTACCGCCGGATCGCCCTTGACGAGCCCTGGGAGGCCGTGCAGGAGTCGGCGGAGCGACTCACCGAGGAGCACGAGGTCATCGTGGCGGAGGGCGCCGGCTCGCCGGCCGAGATCAACGTCCTCGACACCGACATCGCGAACCTGCGCGTGGCGGAGCTCCTGGACGCGGACGTGGTGCTCGTCGCCGACATCAGCCGGGGCGGGGCGTTCGCCGCCGTTTACGGGACGATCAAACTCATCCCCGAGCGCTGGCGCCGGCTCATCAAGGGCTTCCTGTTCAACAAGTTCCGGGGCGACGAGTCCCTCTTGAAGCCCGGGATCCGCGAGCTCGAACGCCGGCTCAACGTCCGGTACCTGGGCACCCTCGGATTCGTCGAGGACTTCTGGATGCCCTGGGAGGACTCCGAGGCCCTGGACGCCCACTCCCCCGGCCGCGGCACCGTGCACGTGGCCGTCGTCCGACTCCCTCGCATCGCCAACTTCACCGACTTCGAACCCCTGGCCATGGAACCCGACGTCCGCGTCGAGTTCGTGGATCCCCGCGACTCCATACCCGAGGGAGCGGACGCCGTCATCCTCCCCGGCACCCGCACCACGGTCTCCGACCTGGAGGAGCTCCGCCGGCACGGCATGGACGAGGAAATCGTCCGAGCCGCCCGGGAGGGCACCGTCGTCCTCGGCGTATGCGGCGGTTACCAGATGCTAGGCCGGAAGCTGATCGACGAGGCGGGGGCCGAGCTGGACGAGGGCGAGTCCGTGCCCGGGCTGGGCCTGCTCAACGCGACCACGGTCTTCCCCGCCGACGCAACCAAGGTCACCGTGCGGGCCCGCGGGCGCGTCCTGCACCCCCGGCTGCGGGGCATCGAGGTGGAGGGGTTCGAGATACACGAGGGCCGCACCCGAACCCGGGATCCGGCCTTCCTCCGGGTCCGCGACGGGTACGGGAACGACGGCTCGGGCGTCGACGGCGCGTACCGCACGAACCCCCCGGTGCTCGGTACGTACCTCCACGGGATCTTCTTCAACCGGCGGTTCCGGCACGCCTTCCTGCGGTGGATCTCGGGCGGGGAGTGGCGCCCCCCGGGGTACGACGCGGTGCGGCGGGCCTTCCTTAGGAACCTGGACCGGGCCGAGGAGATCCTGGAGTCCACCTCCATCCCGGAGCTCCTCGGGGTGTGACGCTTGGACCTGGACCGGCTGAAGGCCACCGTCTTCGAGCGCGTGACCCGGCCGATCGAGCCCAAGGACGCGGGGCTGATCGCGGAGCGCCTCGGCCTGCTCCCCGGGCACCGCGTGTTCGAGGCGGGCGTCGGCTCCGGGTTCCTCACGGCCTCCCTGGCCCGGATCGTGTACCCGGAGGGCGAGGTGGTGGGGGTGGAGATCGACGGGGACCGGCTGGAGCGGGCGCGCCGGAACCTCCGACGACTGGGCCGCGTCTACGAGGAAAGCGTCAAGCTGCGGCGCGGGGACGCCCGGGAGTTCCTGGAGAGCGAGGAGGACGAGTTCGACGCGCTGGTCCTCGACCTACCCCGGCCCGAGGAAGTGCTTCGGGTGGGCCTCGACCGGCTCGGCCCCGGGGGGAAGGTGGCCGTGTTCTGCCCGTTCTACGAGCAGGTGAGGAGGGTGTGGGAGGCGCTGGAGGACCGGTGCTCGTGGCTGGAGGCCGTGGAGCTGATCGAGCGGGAGGTGCGGGTGGAGCCGAGGGGCACCCGGCCGGGTCGGGCCCGCGGCCACACGGGCTTCCTGGTGTTCGGTCGCGCCTAGGAGAGTCCAAGGAACTCCAGCACCTCGCGCTCGCCCATCGGCTCCGGCACGGTGCCCCGGGCCCGCAACATCCGGTCCGCCAGCTCCCGGAACCGGTCCGCCGCCTCGGAGTCCGGGAACGCCCGGATCACGGTCCTCCGCCGCGCCTCCGCCTCCCGCACCTCCCGCAGGAAGGGCAGATCGTAGACCAGCTCGGCGCGAACCCGCTCGCAGAACTCCCGCACGCGGTCGGGATCGGACTCCTCCACGCGCCGGTTGTGCACGACCCCGCCCAGCCTCGCCCCGCCCCGGCGCGCGTACTCCGCCACCCCCACGCAGATGTTGTTCGCCGCGTACAGGGCCATCGGCTCGCTGGACGTGACGACGAACACGCGGTCCGCGAACCCCCGGCGGATCGGCAGCGCGAACCCCCCGCACACGACGTCACCCAGCACGTCGAAGATGACCACGTCCACCCCCTCGAAGGCTCCCCACCGGTCCAGCAGCTCCAGCGCCTTCAGCACGCCCCGGCCCGCGCACCCGACGCCCGGCTTCGGTCCCCCGGACTCCACGCAGCGCACCCCGAAGTCGCCCTCGAAGATCACGTCCTCCGCGGACAGGTCCTCCCCCTTCCTCCGGTACTCGCCCATCACCGTGGGGATCAACCGACCCGTGAGCAGGAGCGTGGAGTCGGCCTTGGGGTCGCACCCGACGAGCATCACGTCCAGACCCTCCTCCGCCAGCGCCGCGGCCACGTTCGCCGCGATGGTGGACTTTCCGATCCCACCCTTGCCGTAGACGGCCAGCTTTTTCAACGCGCATCGACCCCGGACCAGGGTGTCCGGGTTGCGACGGACGCTCGCGATCGTGATCGTCGCGGTTATCGCGACGGCGACCGGCGGCTCGTACTACGAGGTCAACTACGGTAGGGGATACGTGGAACGCCCCGTGGTGACCTTCGGTGAGACGACCTGGCGGCACGCGACCGACCGGGCCGTCCGGCTGTTCCGATCGGTGGGCGTGGACGTGTCCGGCGCCCGGCGCGAGGTGGTGACGGCGGAGGAGACCAACCGGATCGCCGCCGAGATCACGGGTCGCCGGTACACCCCGGGGGAGATCTACAGCTGCGCGGCCGTGACCCCTTACGACCGACCCCCCAGGACGTACCGGGAGGTTCAAGGTTACCGGATCTACGTCGGACCCGAGATCACGGTGTGCCGCCCCGAGACCTACGCGGAGGCGCTGGCCTCGATCGGGGCGCCCCCGTGCTCGATCACCGTGAGAAGCCCCGTGCGGGCCACGGGCGAGGCCGCGCTGGCCGGCGTGCACAAGGCGCTCCGCCGGGCGGGCGTGCAGGTCTCCGACCGGGACGCCCGGTTCTCCCAGGCCGTGCTGGAGGCCGTGAAGTCCGCCGGGAACGACGCCCGCAGGCGGGCGGCCGCCGCGACCGTGGTGGCCGTGTGCGTGCTCTGGGGCGAGGACGACCCGAACCGGGCGGCCGAGGTGCAGCACCGGGTGGAGCGGGCCTACGGGGTGAGGTTACCGCCGGATACCGCGGTCAACGCGGCCCGGGCCGCCCGGCTGGCCCGGGAGGGGGCCGGCTACTCCCGTTGGTGGCTGCTCAAGCGGATCCTAGAGTACTGGCTCTGAGGGGGAAGCGGCGTGCCCCGGTACGAGCCCCCGATCCCGGAGCTCCGGCTGGACCCGGGGCGCGAGGTGGAGCGGGTGACCGGGTTCATCCGACGGGTGTTCGAGGAGGCGGGACGGGACACCGCCGTGATCGGGCTGAGCGGTGGGGTGGACTCCGCGACCGCCCTGGGGCTGACCGTGGAGGCGCTGGGCGAGGACCGCGTCGTCGCGCTGATTCTCCCCGAGCGCGACACGCCGGAATCGGACGTGGAGGACGCGGTCCGAACGGCGGAGCGGTTCGGCGTGGAGTACCACGTGCACGACATCACCCGGGTGCTGGAGGCGTTCGGTGCGGGCTCCTACGTGCCGTGTCGACCGTTCAACCGGGCCGCCGACGCCAACCTCAAGGCCCGGGTGAGGATGTGCGTGCTTTACTACTTCGCCAACGAGCTGGGCGGTCTGGTCGTCGGGACTGGGAACCGGACGGAGTGGCTCACCGGGTACTTCACGCTGCACGGGGACGGGGCCTGCGACCTGGCCCCGATCCGGCACCTCTACAAGACGCAGGTGTACCTGGTGGCGGACCACCTGGGGGTTCCGAGGAGGATCGTCGAGGAGAAAGAGCCGTCCGCCCGGCTGTGGCCCGGCCAGACGGACGTGAAGGAGTTGGGGATCGACTACCCCCGGCTCGACGCGATCCTGTACGCGCTCGTGGACGAGGGACTGTCGCCGGAGGAGGCGGTGTCGTGGCTCAGGGAGCGGGGGGTGGAGGTGAGCGCGCGGGAGGTGAAGGAGGCGCGCCGGCGACTGCTTTCCTCGTCCTTCAAGCGCCGCATTCCACCGAGTCCGGACGTTCCGGAACCTGAGGATCCCTTCCTCCCGTAGGGGAATCGAGCCCGTGAGCGAGGTCACGGTGACTCTGGAATTCGGGTGCCGGTATGGGGTCAGCCTGTGGGTGGCTCAGCAATACGCGTGCATGGCCGTGACCCTAACGCTCATACTCTTCCTGATCAAGCACGCCCGCATGTCGTTGAGGGTGGGGGACACCGACTGCTTCCTTGTGTGCGTCGGGACGATGCTGCTGCTCGCCGCCACCGGGCTGCTCGGCCCCCTGAACACGCTGATGCACCTGTACCGGATCCTGCCTCACCACCGGCTTGGGCTGCTTAGGTGGTCGTTCGTGGGACTCCTTCTCGCGGGCTCCACCCTGTTCGCGCTCGGCCTGGCGAACATCCTTTCCCGACGCCCACCGAAGCCCTTCAGGGGAGGGACCGGTTGATTGGGTCCCTGCTGGCCTCGCACTGCTGCCCCCTCGCAATCACGTGGGACATCGTCGCGGAGCTCCTGGAGCTCCTCCCACCCACCATACGGCTGGCGTGCTGGGGCCCTGAGGTGCGCGAGCTCTGCCTGGAATCGGGAAGGGCGGTCGAGCCCGAGAGGCTCGACGGGAGGACCGTCGTGGTGGCGGAGGAGAGGGAGGCCGACGACGCGCGGCGGGCCCTCTCACGCGCGCGCTCCGTGGTGATCGTCACCGACGACCCGGGGGAGGCGTCGAGCAGGTGCGGGCTGGTGGGCGTCGACGCCTCCCGCGTCCACGTGCCCGTCGAGCGTCGTGGTCGGGTGACGAGCGTGCGGTTCTCCTACCGGGGCTTTACGTACCTCCTGGGTATTCGGAGGGTGGGACGGTTCCCGATGCCCCCGGACTACGACGCCCTGTACAACACCCTGGCGCGGGAGCTCACCGGGGCCCGCACGATCTCCGAGCTGTGCAGGAGGCTGGATTTCCACGAGGTGCCGGTGCGCCTCGCACTCATTCACGGGTGGTTGAAGTGGGGAAACCGGCGCGTGCTCAAGTTAAGGGACTGGGTGCCTCCTGGCGCTTTAATGAGGGAGGGACGCTCCGCCCGGGACCTGCTGGACGGTAGAGCGACGCTGCTCGTGACCGTCCCGCTCCGGTACCTCTTCCCGATTTAGGGGGCGTGTCGACGTTGATACTGCGCTCCAAGCACCTTCCCACGCTGCTGATCGAGGGCAAGGTGCCCGAGGACGCGCGGGACGCGGTGAACGAGCGGGGAGAGCTCGACCTACCCCGGCTGGTGGACGAGTGCGTCGAGCGGCTCGACCCCCACCCAGGCCTCCGGGACCGCGTGCGGGAGGCGGCGCTCGAAGCCTCGAAACGTATAGGATTCCCGATGGGTGAGTCCGCCGAGTTCGATCTGCACCCGTGGCTGGCCCCGGGGGTGTTCTGGGACGGGCTGAAGGACCTGTACGAGGGCGGGCTGGAGGGGGAGACCGGGCGGGACGCGGAGGTGCTTTTCATCTCGGTGCACCATCACAAGCGCGGAGTCTCGGACTACGTCTATCGGACCCTGGAGCGGTTCGAGCCGGAGGCGGTCTGCCTGGAGACGAGCCCGGCGGGACTGGAGACGGCCCTGCACTACACCCTCTCCCCGCTCCCCCACGCGGGGATCGAGGTGCTGGTCCGCGTCCCGGTGAAGATGCTGCTGGGCGTGTACCGGGACCTCTACGGGGCCCTGGTGTACTGCCTGAGATCCGGGGCCGTACCCGTCCCCGTGGACGTGCCGGCGTCGCTGCGGGCGGAGCGGTGGCGGAGGAACCCAACCTCGCTGGAGGATCCCAGCGTCCACCATTTCGAGCGCGAGGTGGACAGAACGATGGGTCCCACCGGGGAGCTCTTCTTCCTCGAGTACGAGCGCGTGGAGCCCGAGCTCCGGCACCTGGGGGAGCGGGTGCGAGCGAACGTACCGCTGCTGGCCTCGGAGGAGTTCGTGAGGTTCCACCTCTCGTACCGGGAGGAGTACATGCTGAGTCGGATCGCCCAGCTCGCCCGGGAG
The DNA here is from genome assembly GCF_053997775.1 of Methanopyrus sp. Taxonomy (NCBI): domain Archaea; kingdom Methanobacteriati; phylum Methanobacteriota; class Methanopyri; order Methanopyrales; family Methanopyraceae; genus Methanopyrus; species Methanopyrus sp. The sequence goes on along the minus strand of NZ_JBMXXF010000025.1, from coordinate 84,834 downwards.
TTCGACCGGCTGGCCGTGGTGGTGGGTGCCGTGCACACGTCGGAGATGGAAAGGAGGTGGAATGAGGGAAGCTTTAGGTACCGTGAACCGAAGCCCGAGGGGTACAAGGCCGCCGAGTGGACACTGTCCCCGGAGTACAAGAGGCACAAACTGGTCGTAGAGGGTGAATCCAGGTGATCCGGGTCATCGTGATCGGCGCTACGGGTAGGATGGGCCGGCGGATCTGCCGGATGGTGCTGGAGGACGATGAGCTGGAGTTGGTGGGGGCGGTGGCCTCACCCTCATCTCCCCACCTGGGACGGGACATCGGGCTGATCGTCGGGAACGAGAGCGTCGGGGTGGAGGTGTCGCCGCCCTCCGCCATCCCGAGCCTGGCGGAGGGGGCGGACGTGGCCATCGACTTCACGACCCGGGAGGCGGCGCTGGAGAACGTTCCGCGGGCCGCGAAGGCCGGGTTGGACCTTGTCGTGGGCACGACGGGGTTCAGTAGGGAGGAGCTGGAGCGGCTCAAGCGGACCGTCCGGGAGGCCGGCGTCTCGGCCGTGATCTCGCCGAACATGTCGCTGGGCGTGAACCTGCTGTTCGAACTCACCCGGCAGGTGGCCCGGGTGCTCGGGGAGAACGGGTTCGACTTCGAGATCGTCGAAGTGCATCACCGGCACAAGGTGGACGCGCCGAGCGGGACCGCGCTGAAGCTGGCCGACATCCTGGAGGAGGAGCTGGGCGAGGTAAGGAGAGTGTTCGGCCGGGAGGGAGAGGTCGGTCCCCGGGGAGACGACGAGGTGGGCATCCTAGCGGTCCGAGGCGGGGAGGTCGTCGGGGATCACACGGTCATGGCGCTGGGGGAGTACGAGCGACTCGAGCTCACGCACCGGGCCCTGTCCCGGGACGCGTTCGCCAAGGGCGCGCTGGTGGCGGCGAAGTTCGTGGTTGAGGCGCCCCCCGGCGTGTACAGCATGCGCGACGTCCTGTTCCGGGGCTCTAAAGCCCCCTGATCTCCAGGATCACTCCCGGCCGCACCTCGACGGCGCGCCCCTCCCCGCCCTTCACCCGCAGCTCCCACTCCACGTCCACACATTCCTCGTCCAGCTCCACCTTCTCCCCGTCCACCTCGATCACCGCCCTCCCACGCTCCCGGAGCTCCAGCGCGATCTCCTCCCCGTGCTCCTCCACGTACTCCATAATCCTGCCCGTCAGCTCCCGGTAGCGCGGACCGATCACGTCCATCCGCGGCTCCACCTTGACCGGCACCTTCTCCAGCTCCGGCTCGCCCACCTCCACCCGGATCTCCTCGGCCCGGGTGGCGCTGTACAGGTCCGGCAACGAGTCCTCCAGCGCGTCCGCCAGCTCCCCGTCCTCGACGTAGATCGTGAGCCCCTCGAACTCGGCGCCCATTCGCAGCCCGGCGTCCGTCTTCGCCTTCCGCACCTCCGACACGATGGCCCGGAGTACCTCGCCGCACTCCTCCGCCCGCTCGTCGATCCAGGACTCGTCCGCCTCCGGCCACGACTGCCGGTGAACGCTCTCGTCGAACAGCCGGTGGTACAGCTCCTCCGTCACGAACGGCATGAACGGGGCCAGTAACCGCAGCAGCCCGTCCACGATCACCGTGAGCACGGCCTGGGCGGCCCGCTTCGACCCCTCGCCCAGCTCCTCCGGCCGGTACAGCCGCAGCTTGGCCATCTCCAGGTAGTCGTCCGCCAGCTCCTCCCATGCGAACTCCTCGATCGCCTTGATCGCGTCGTTGAACCGGTAACTCTCCTCCAGGCACTCGGTCACCTTCCGCACGAGTCGGTGGTACCGGGACAGGATCCACCGGTCCGCGGTCGTCAGCTCGTCCTCGACGTCCTCCGGGGAGAGTGACGGGTCGACGTAGTCCTTGACCAGCCGGCAGATATTCCACACCTTCTTCGCGAACCGGTAGCCGCGGCGGATCGTCTTGGTCATGTACTGCACGTCCGAGCCCGGGGCGCCCGAGGACACGGCCCAGTACCGCAGGGCGTCCGCGCCGTACTCCTCGATCACCTCGGTCGGCTCCACCACGTTGCCCCGCGACTTGCTCATCTTGTGCCCGTCCTCGCCGAACACCATCCCGTTGATCAGGATCTCCCGGAACGGCTCGCTGCCCGCGTGGATCAGCGCGCGAACGGTCGTGTAGTACAACCACGTCCGAATGATATCGTGGCCCTGCGGGCGCAGGTCCACGGGCAGCTCGGGCTCCCTGTCGGGCCAGCCCTGCACCACCAGCGGGGTGATGGAGCTGTCCATCCACGTGTCCATCACGTCCGTCTCCGGCTCGAACTCCGTGCACCCGCACTCCGGGCACTCGTCCACGGGCGGGTCATCCCGGGTCGGGTCCACCGGCAGCTGGTCCTTGTCCGCCGGGATCACCCGCCCGCACTCCTTGCAGTACCACACCGGGATGGGGGTCGCGAAGATCCGCTGTCGGGAGATGCACCAGTCCCAGTCCATCGAGTCCGCCCAGTCCTCGAGCCGCTTGCGCATGTGCTCCGGGATCCACGCCATCCTCCTTGCGGCTCGCTTCACCTCCTCCGCCAGGTCTCGCACGCGCACGAACCACTGCTCCTTGACCAGAATCTCGATCGGCGTCTTACACCGCCAGCACACGCCCACGTTTTGCGTGATCTTCTCCCGGTCCCTCAGGTACCCCTCCTCCTTCAGCGCCTCCACGATGGCGGCGCGCGCCCGCTCCACCTCCATCCCGGCGAACTCGCCCGCCACCTCCGTCATCCGACCCCGCTCGTCGATGGCCTTCACGACCGGCAGGTCGTGCCGCTTGACCCACGTCACGTCCTGCTTGTCGCCGAACGTACAGATCATCACGATCCCCGTACCGAACTCCGGGTCCACCTCCTCGTCGGCGATGACCGGCACCTCCCAGGGCACGTCCCGCTCGCCGAAGCGCTCGTGCAGCGGCACGACCAGTCTCTTGCCGACGAGGTCCCGGTACCGCTCGTCGTCCGGGTGCACGGCCACGGCCACGCAGGCGGGGAGCAGCTCCGGCCGCGTCGTCGCGATCGTGACGGATCCATCCCCGTCCGCGACCGGGAACTCGATGTAATTGAGGTAGGTCTCGCGCGTGACGTACTCGACCTCGGCGAAGGCGATGGCCGTCTCGCACCGCGGGCACCAGTTGACCGGGTGTTCCTCCCGGTACGCGTAGCCCTTCTCCAGCAGTTCAAGGAACCCGTACTGGCTCCGCCGGATGTAGTCCGGGTCCATGGTCACGTAGGAGCCGAGCTCGCGCAGCTCCTCGTTCTCGAAGTCGATGCAGTCCGTCCACCAGTCGATCGAGCACCCGAGCTGAATCAGCTGCTCCCGCATCCTCTTGATGTTCTCGAGCGTGAGCTCCTCGCACAGCTTACGAAACTCCTCCCGCGGCACGTCCCGCTTCGTGATCCCGTGCATCTCCTCCACCTTGACCTCGGTCGGGAGCCCGTGGCAGTCCCACCCCTGCGGGAAGAACACGTCGTACCCGCGCATCCGCTTGTACCGGGCCACCACGTCCATGTAGGTCCAGTTGAGCACGTGCCCCATGTGCAGCTCGCCCGTGGGGTACGGGGGCGGCGTGTCGATCACGTACGGCGGTCGCTCCTTCCCGCCCCGGAACCGGTACTCCCGGTTCTCCAGCCACCGCTTCTGCCACTTCGGCTCGATCCGGGACGGGTCGTAATCCTCCAACCCGCTCCCCCCGCCGCCACCGTCACCCTCAGCTTAAATATCCCCGGGCCCGCGCACGTCCTCCCGGACGGGGTGAGCGGCTTGAACGGGCGGGTGGTCCACCGGCCCTCCTCCCGGGTATTCATGGTTTTACTGGCCCTCTGGCTGCTGCTCTCGTTCCTGATGACGTTCATGTACTTCATCAGCATCCCCGGGTTCTTCCGGGCCCTGGGCCTCGAGCCCCGAACGGCCCTCCTGCTCTCACTGCTCTCCATCCTCGGAAGCACCGTTAACATCCCGATTCGACGCATCCGACGGTCGGTCACGGTCCAGCACGAGACCTACTCCTTTTGGGGTATCGCCTACCCGGTCCCGCTGAAATCGACCGAGGAGATCACCATCGCGATCAACCTCGGTGGCTGCGCGGTCCCGCTGGCCGTCTCCTGCTACCTGATCGCCACCCGACCGCACCTGTGGCTCTGGTACCTCCTCGACACCGCCGCGACGACCGCCGTCTCCTACGCCACCGCCCGCGTGATCCCGGGAGTGGGGATTGCCGTCCCCTTCTTCGTCCCCGCCACCGTCGCCGGCGTCATCGCCCTGGCGCTGGACCTCCGACAGGCGGCCAGCGTCGCCTACGTGGCCGGCACCCTGGGCACCCTCATCGGGGCCGACCTGCTCCACCTCCGACGCGCCATCCGCCTGGGGAACGCCCCGGTGCTGAGCATCGGGGGCGCCGGCACGTTCGACGCCATCTTCGTCACCGGGCTCACCGCCGTCTGGATCGCCTACGCTCTTGCCCCCACCGGGGGATAGCCCCCGTGCGCATCCGACGGCACGTGCTGAGGCTCGAACCCTACACCCCGGGCAAGTCCAAGGAGGAGCTGGCGCGCGAGTACGGGGTCGAGCCGGACGAGATCGTCAAGCTCGGATCGAACGAGAACCCCCTGGGCCCCCCGCCCCGGGCCGTCGAGGCGGCCGAGCGGGAGCTCCGCCGCCTGCACGAGTACCCGGAGCCCCTCGCCCCGCCCGAGCTCTTCGACGCCATCCGAGAGTACCTGGCGGACCCCCCGTACCCCGCCGGGGAACCCGTCGACGTCACCGAGGACCGACTGATCGTGGGAGGGGACGGCGCGGACGAGATCATCGATCTCCTCGTCCGGATCACGGTCGACCCGGGCGACACCGTCCTGACCCTCGCGCCAACCTTCTCCCAGTACGGCGTCTCCACCCGGGCGGCCGGGGGTAGCGTCCGACACGTCCCCCTCGACCCCGAGCGGGGGTTCCAACCCGACGAGGATCGACTGTTCGAGGCCCTGGAGGACGTGAGGATCGCGTTCCTGTGCACGCCCAACAACCCGACCGGGAACGCCCTCCCGGAGCGGCTCGTGCGCGACGCGATCGAGGAGTGCCCCGGCGTCGTGCTGATCGACCACGCGTACGTGGAGTTCGCCGACCACGACTACACGCCGCTGGCCCTCGAGTACGACAACGTCCTCGTCCTACGCACGTGCTCGAAGGCGCTGGGGCTCGCCGGGGCCCGGGTCGGGTACGCCGTCGCCGACCCGGAGCTCATCGAGCACCTCCGACGCGTCAAGCCGGTGTTCAGCCTCACCCGACCCAGCGCAGCGGCCGCGACCGCGGCGCTCCGGGACCGCGAGCACGTGCGGCGAACCGTGGACCTGGTGCGGAGGGAGCGGGAGCGACTGCGGCGGCGCATCAACGGGCTCCCGGGGACAAGGGCGTACCCGTCCGAGGCCAACTACCTGTTCGTGGACGTGGGCCCGGCGGGAACGGACGCCCCCACGTTCACGGAGGAGCTGCTCCGACGGGGCGTGATCATCCGCGACTGCAGCACCTTCGAGGGCCTCGACGAGCCGCGGTACGTCCGGGTCTCGGTGGGGCTGCCCGAGGAGAACGACCGGTTCGTGGAGGCCGCCCGCGAGGCGCTGGAGTCACTCCAGTCGGGCTAGGAACTCGTCCAGCGGGACGAACCTCCGGCGCGGCCGGGGCACCCCGGGCTCCGGCGCGTACCGCAGCCACCGCGGATCCACCTCCTCCCCCAGCTCCCGGAGCGCCCTCTCGAGGCTGTCCAGCCAGCAGGCCGGGGCCGTCACCCGAAACCCCAGCTCCCGGAACCCCTCCACCCAGTCCAACAGCTCCCCGACCAGGTCGAACCGATCCGGATCGAGCCCCAGCCGGCCGAGCCGCTCCACGGCGTCCCCGAACGGGATCAGCGGCTGCACGAACACCTCCTCCGGGTCGCAGTCAATCCCCGCCAGCTCCTCCGGGAGGTCATCGTTGATCCCCGGCAGGAACAGGGAGCGCACGATCAGCCCCTCCTCGACCCCGCTCAGGAAGGCCCGAGCGCGCTCCGCCTCTCCCCCGTGCAGGCGCTCGTACGTGTCGGGGTCCAGCGTGTCCACGCTGACCATGATCAGGTCGCACAGGTCCGAGAGCTCCCCGGCCAGATCGGGCCGGCACCCGCGCGTCTGCAGGTCGATGCGGTCGAACGTCCCGGCCTCCCGGACCCGCCGCAGGATCTCCACCAGGCGCGTCCCCAGCACCGTGGGCTCGCCGTACTGGGACACGGTCAGGCAGCCGCCCATCTCCCCGTACAGGCCGGGCCGGATCCTGACCCCCCTCCGCAGCGCGTACCGGCAGTAGCAGTGCGGGCACCGGTGCGGGCACTCGGTGGTCAGCTCCAGGGTGGGGTGGTGCTCGCCCTCGGCGCGGGCGCCGGGGCAGCCCTCGCAGTGTTGGGAAGCCTTTAACCCGAGCATACCCACCCACGCCCGGGGTTGCGGTTGGAGGTCGTCGGAGTGGGTCCCAACCCGCGCCGGTTCTTGACCCTAGAGGCCCTGAAGCGGATCGAGCGGGCGGACCTGCTCGTGGGCAGCGAGTCGATGTTCCGGGAGCTGGACGGGCTGAGGGTGGAGGTGGAGCTGGACCTATCCGAGAAGGAGCTGGTCACGTGGAACGGCTCCGTTCGGGACGTGCTGGAGGAGGTGGCCCCGCGGGGCCCGGTCGTCCTGGCCCGGGGCGACCCGATGTACATGGGCGTGGGCCGGCTGGCGACCGCCCTGTTCGAGGACGTGGAGGTGGTGCCCGGGGTCTCCTCGCTCCAGGCCCTGATGGCCCGGTTCGGCCGGGGATTCCACGAGGTGGAGCGGCACGTGAACCTGCACAGTCGCCAAGAGGTTAAGAAGGTGATCGACCTCGTTCGCGAGGGGTACACCACTGCCGTCCTGTTCGGGAAGGTGCGACCCTCGGAGCTCGTGGACGAGCTGAAGCGCTCGGGCGTGCGGGTGGACGTGCTGGCGGGGGAGCGCCTCTGGTACGGGGACGAGCGATTGGTGCGCGACCTGGACGGGCTCCGGGAGCTCTCCCCTTTCACCGTGGCGGTGCTGAGGCGTAAGAGTTAGTATTCGGAACGGGGCATGAGACGAGTCCGCGGGGGTTCACCCGGTTGCCTGAAGTTGTGTTAACGATGGACCGCACGTTGGCCAGCAATTATCACGGTGGAATGTTCATGGGTTTCAGCGCCTGCGTGCCCAAGGGTATGATTCCGGACTGGGTGTACTTCAAGGTCTTCTGTCCCAGCGTTGACTACGATAGGGAGACGGGCGAGGTGGAGGAGGCCCCGCTCGGCGTGCGGCGGATCGAGGCGCAGCTGCGTCGGGAAGGGTACGACGTGCTCGTGGCGCACCCGGACGCGATCGAGCGGGCGGTGGACGAGGACACGATCGCGGTGGGCGTCTCGGAGATCGACCCGCAGGGGATGGGTCCGGCCACGACCACGTTCACGTCCTTCTCCGGGAAGCCCGCCTACATGAAGATCTGCTTCGAGGAGCTGATGGGGCGCATCCGGAGGCTCAAGCGGGAGCACGGGTTCGGCGTGTTCATGGGAGGCCCCGGGGCCTGGCAGGTGGAGGACCGGTTCCCGGAGTTCGGCATCGACTTCCTGATCAAAGGCGAGGGGGAGTACGTCGTCGGGGACGTCGTGCGCCGGATCGAGGAGGGTGACCGCGGGCCGGAGGTCGTGAAGGGACGTCCCGTTGACCCGGAGGACATTCCCACCCTCGTCAACCCCACCACCAACGGGATCGTGGAGATCGCGCGCGGCTGCGGTCGGGGCTGCAAGTTCTGCAGCCCGGACATGAGGAAGCTCCGGAGCTTCCCCCTGGGCAAGATCCTCAAGGACGTGGAGGCGATCGTCCGGAGCGGGAAGGGGAAGATCCTGCTGCACGCGGAGGACGTGCTGCGGTACAAGGCGGACGGCGTGTACCCCAACGTGGAGGCCGTGATCGAGCTGTTTTCGGCCGTGGCCGAGCACCCCGGGGTGGAAAAAGTCAGCGTAAGTCACGTGGCCCTCTCCACGGTCTGCCTGTTCGACGAGCGCCTGGGCGAGGTCTCGGACATCCTGGGCGTGGGCACGAAGGTCCCGTGGATGGGCGCGCAGGTGGGGGTCGAGACGGGCAGTCCGCGCCTGATGGCCGAGCACATGCCCGGTAAGGTTGCCCCGTTCAAGGTGGAGGAGTGGCCGGACGTGGTCGAGCAGGCGTTCGGCATCATGAACGACCACGGCTGGGTTCCGTGCGGCACGCTGATCCTGGGGCTCCCGGGCGAGACGGAGGACGACGTGACGAAGACCGCCGAGCTGCTCGATCGATTGCGCGACTACAAGAGCTTCATCGTCCCGCTGTTTTTCGTCCCGATCGGGGACTCCCGGCTGCGCGAGCACGACTTCTTCACACCGGAGCGGCTGACGGACGCCCACTGGGAGGTGATCGTCAAGTGCGCGGACCATGACCTCAGGTGGCTGCCGACGCTGTACAGCGAGTACGCCCGGTCCGTAGGGCACAGCCCGATGATCAAGCTGGCGATCAAGGTCCTGTCGTGGTACGGGCGCCGGAAGCTGACCAAGGCGCTCCTCAAGCACTGCGGGAACGAGGAGCTGGTGCGCTCGATCCTGGGGTCCGGGTGAGCTTGGAGGCGCGCGTGAAGGTGTTCCTGTGCACCGACGGGCGCCCCGTGATGGGCCCGGGCCGCTACGCCCTTCTGCTCGCCATCGAGCGGGAGGGGGCCGTGAAGAGGGCGGCGGAGCGGCTGGGGTGGTCGTACGAGTACGCCAGAAGGAGCCTCCAGTCCCTGGAACGGGCCTTCGGTCGGAAAATCGTCGAGACGAGGCGGGGTGGTGCCGAGGGTGGGGGTGCGAGGCTGACGAGGTTCGGTCGCCGGCTCCTCCGCGAGTACGAGCGGGCGGTGGAGGAGGTAAGGAAGCGGGGGCTCAAACCGATTCTCTGAGTAGGTCCTTCAGGCCCTTCTCCCTCACCAGCCGGTACTCGCCCTCCCGCACCACGGGCCGGTACCTGGCCATCTCGATCCGGCGCTCGGTCACGATCTCCTGCAGCCACACCGTGACGGCCTCATCCGAGAACTCGATGACGTTGAAGCTGTTGCGGCTGTACCCGCGCAGTTTCGTGGAGGAGAACGTGCCGGCGTTCGCCACCACCGTGTCCTCCACCTTGGCCACGAACGGGACGTGTCGGTGCCCGCAGAGCACGACGTCGACCCCGAACCTTAGGCACAGGTTCAGCACCTCTCCGGCGTCCACGAGCACGTTCCGCTCCCGGCCCGAGCCGGGAACCGGGATCAGATGGTGGTGCATGGCCAGGCAGATGCAGGCGCTTTTGGGTATCCGGTCGAGCACGCCCTCCAGCCACTCCTGCCGCTCCCGGCCCAGCTGCCCGTAGTTCACGTCCGGCTCCGAGGAGTCCGCCCCGATGATGTACAGCCTCGGGGCCACCTTCTCGACCCGGTACCGGTCCCCGAAGGTGTCCTCGAAGACCATCCAACCGAGGTTTCTGGCGTCGTGGTTCCCGGGCACCGGGACGACGCGGCTCGCCACCCGCTCCAGCTCGTCCAGCAGCGACTGGGCCTCCTCGTACTCCCGGGCCAGCCCGTTGTCCGTGATGTCTCCGGTGACGACGATCACGTCCGGGTTCACGTCCTCCAGCAGCTCGATCCCGTCCCTGAACGTCCTGGGATCCCAGCTCCTCCTCAGCGGGGACACGTGCAGGTCGGAGATGTGGGCGATCAGGAACTCCCGGTCGGCCATCTACTCACGCTCCCGCCTCGACTTGAGCAGCTTCACCGCCTTCACCGGGTCACCGTCCGCCTCCTCGAGCGCCCTCCGCGCCTCCTCCTCGGAAACGTCCGCCGCCTCGGCGACGGCCTGGACGGTGTCCTCGTCCACCGATCGAGCCTCCTCCAGGATTTCGTCCAGATCCTTCCTCCCCAGCAGGTACTCGGCGAGCTGCTTCTTCCACCACATGTACTCGTTCGGGGTCAGCCCGGCCCGGTTCATCGCCGCGTCCCGAAGCGGGCACGGCTTGGTCACCTTACAGCACCAGACCAGGCTGCCGAAGCAGGTCTCCTCCCCCGCCTTCAGCGGGGTCTTCTCCGCGAACTTCTTCTTGCGCTCCACGTACTCCTCCGGGTCCAGCCCCGCCTTCCGTAGCGCCTGGAAGATCGGGCAGGGTTTGACGGGAGGGCAGCAGAAGGCGAGCGCCTCCGGCGGGCCCCCTCGACACACGTGAGGGGGCGCGTCCGGCCAGCCCTCCTCGGGCCCCACCTAAGACTCCCCCTCTCGGACCATCTCCTCGCGCTCCTCCGGCGTCAGCTCGGTCACGATTTCCTTCGGGTCCCCCGTCTTCACGAACTTCCCGTCCCTCATCAGCGAAGCCCGGTCGCACACCATCTCCACGAAGTCCATGTCGTGGGACACGATGATGAAGGTCTGGTTCATCTCCTTGCGGGCGTTCAGGATGGACTTGGCCACTCGGCGCATGGTCACCGGGTCCATCGTGCCCGTCGGCTCGTCCAGGATCAGGATCCGCGGCTCTCGGATCAGCACCTGGGCCAGCGCCACCCGGTGCCGCTCGCCCTCGGACAGCTGGTCCGGGTACCGGTCGAGGATCTCCACCGCCCGCTCCTCGTCGAACCCCACCGCCTTGAGCACGTGCACGGCCTTCATCTTCGCGAGCTCGTCCGGCAGCTCGATCCCGATCGCCTTCGTGAGGTTCTCCAGCACGGTCCGGTGTGGGTACAGCGTGTACTGCTGGTGCAGCATCCCGATGTACCGCTTCGCCCGGCCCCGCTCCCGCTTGTCCGTCATGTCCACCCAGTCGTCCCCGATCCGCACGTACACCTCGCCCTCCGTGGGCTCCAGCACGCCCGCCAGGATCTTCGCCAGCGTGGTCTTACCCGCCCCGCTCTTGCCCACGATCCCGTAGATCTCGCCCTCCCGCACCGTGAGCGAGACGCCGTCCACCGCCTTCACCACGCCCCGCTCGATCGAGTAGTAATACTTCTTCACGTCCTTGGCCCGCACGATGTCCTCGCCGACCTCCACCTCCTCCTTCTCCACCTCCTCCACCCGCTCCAGGTACTTCCGCACCACCTCCTCCGGCTCCCCGACCTCCACGACCTCACCGTTCTCCAGCCACAGCACCCGGTCCGAGATGTCCTCGATGACCTCCGGCCAGTGCGAGGTGATCACCATCGTGATACCCGCCTCCTTCACCCCCTCCCGCAGGGCCCGGTGCACGATCTCCGCCGTCTCCGGGTCCAGCGTGCCCGTCGGCTCGTCCGCCAGGAACACGATCGGCCGCTTGGCCAGCTGCCGGATCAGCACGACCCGCTGCTTCTCACCGCCGCTCAGGTCCCGCGCCAGGTGCGTGACCCGGTGCTCCAGCTCCACCATCTCGATGAGCTCCACCGCGCGCTCCGCAGCCTCACTCTCGGAGTACCCCGCGTCCAGCAGCGCCTCCATCACGTTCTCCAGCACCGTCTGCTCCTCGTACAGGGCGAACGTTCGCTGGAACATGATCGCGATCCGCTTCCGGAACCGCCGCCGCTCGCGGTCCGGGACCCCCCAAAGATCCACCACGTCCTCCTCCAGCTCACCGTCGCCGCACTTCGGGCACTCCTCCCCGACCATCGCGGGCCGCTCCGCCCACCCGCACTCCGGACAGCGGGCCACCCGGTACAGCACCCGACCCTCGTCCGGCCGGTAGTCGTCCAACCCCTTCAGCGTGTGGATGAAGACCGACTTACCGGCGCCGCTCTCCCCCAGGATTCCCAGCACGTCCCCGTCGCGAACCTCCAGCTCCGGGATCTCCAGCCTGAACCCTTCGAACTCTTTGACCAGATCCTCCACCCGTATGATCCAGGACACGCGCACGGCCCCCAGGGGACGGCCCCGAGGGTTAGGCCGACCGAACCCTCCGGGGTGATCGCGATGAAGCCGATTAAAGTGTGTCCCCGCTGCGGCCGGTACACCGAGGAGGACGTGTGCGATCGCTGCGGGGCCCGCACGAAGGAGTTCCTCGACGGCCGCCGGCGCCTGGCCCTGAGCAAGCTGCTCTCCGGCATCCTGCGGCACTTCCCAGAGGAGGTGAACGTCCGGCTGGACGAGGAGGGGTTCACCGACTGCGACGTGCACGAGCTCGCGGAGCGGATCAAGCGGTACTGGAAGAACCGGGAGTACTACCGATGGCTGACCGGCGAGCACATCATCGCCGTGGCCGAGACCTGCCCCAAGGGCCGGTTCGAGATCGACGAGCGGGGCCGGATCCGCGCCCGGTACGGCCACTCCCGCCGGCTCAACGTCCGCCCCACCCTGCCCAAGGATCACGAGGTGAAGACCCTGTACCACGGCACGGCCCGGGAGAACCTGCCCTCCATCCGCCGCGAGGGCATCAAGCCCATGGGGCGCCGGGCCGTCCACCTGACCGACGACGAGCGCGAGGCCCTGCACGTCGCCCTCCGCCACACGGACGACCCGGTCATCCTCGTGGTGGACGCGGATCGGCTGCGCAGGCGCGGTCTGGTCCCCCGGCGGGCGGGAAAGCACGTGTACGTGGTCGAGGGAACCGTGCCCCCCGACTGCATCACCCGGGTGATCCGGAGCCCGAGGGCACGGCTCGGGGGTGGTAGAAGGTAGAGGAGTGGTTCGAGGCCGACACGCGGGAGGAGATGCTCGAGATCCAGCGCCGGGTCGCCGAGCTGGTTCGATTGAAGCCGCTCGAGGAACCGCCGGAGCGCGTGGCCGGGGTGGACGTCTCGTACCGCGGTGACCGGTACCGGGCCGCGGCGGTCGTGGTGGACGCGGACACCCTGAAGCCGCTCGAGACCCGGACCGCGGAGGGCCGGGTGCGGCGCCCGTACGAGCCCGGGTTCCTCGCGTTCCGCGAGGGTCCCCCGGCCCTAAAGGTCCTAAAGGGGCTGGACTACGACCTCCTGCTCGTCAACGGCCACGGCATCGCCCACCCCCGACGGGCCGGGTTGGCCTCGCACCTCGGCGTCGCCCTGGACCGGCCCACCGTCGGCGTCGCGCGCCGCCCCCTCGTGGGGAGGCCGCGGGGAGAGCCCGAGCGGGTGGGCGACGCGGTCCCGCTGTTCCACCGGGGCGAGAAGGTCGGGCACTTGGTTCTCACCCGGTCGGGCTGCCGCCCGCTCGTCGTGAGTCCCGGCCACCGCTGCTCGCACCGCGACGCGGTCGAGTGGGTCCTCCGGTTGGTCCGAGGCGGTAAGTGGCCCGAGCCGCTCCGGCTGGCCGACCGACTGTCCAAACGCTGGGAGAGAGGGTGAGTCGCGTGGCCCTGGTGTACGACGCGGAGTTCGTGGGATCCGAGCGGGAGTACGAGGAGGAGCTCGAGACCTTCCTGAAGGGCGTGAAGGCCTACGACGGCGTCCTCGCCACCCGGTACCTGATGGACCGATCCTCGGAGGCCAAGCGGGACGAGGAGCTGCTCGAGGTGCACCAGAACTTCATCCTGCTCACCGGCTCCTACGCCTGCTCGATCGACCCGACCGAGGACCGGTACCGGAACGTGATCGTCCGCGGGGTGAACTTCGACGAGCGCGTCGAGCGGTTGTCCACCGGGGGCTCCCCGGCCCGGTACGCGATCGTGTACCGGAGGGGCTGGAAGGCCATCGCCAAGGCGCTCGAGGTGGAGGAGGAGCGGGTGCCGGCGATCGAGGTGCGGGCGGTGAAGAGGAACCCGTTGCAGCCCGCCCTGTACCGGATCCTCGTCCGCTACGGCCGCGTGGACCTCATGCCCCTCACCGTGGACGAGGTGCCGCCCGAGATGGCCGGCGAGTTCGAGCGGCTCATCGAGCGGTACGACGTCCCGATCGACGAGAAGGAGGAGCGCATCCTCGAGATCCTGCGGGAGGACCCCTGGACCCCGCACGACGAGATCGCCCGGCGGCTGGGCCTCTCCGTCGCGGAGGTGGAGGGCGAGAAGGACCCGGAGAGCAGCGGGATCTACAGCCTCTGGGCGCGCGTGGTCGTCAACATCGACTACGACGAGCGGGCGGCCAAGCGGCACGTCCGCCGCCGGGACGCCCTCCTGGAGGAGATGTACGAGCGGCTGGAGGAGCTCTCCGAGCGCTACCTGGGCCGCCGACTCGACCGACGGTGGATCATCGAGCACAAGCGGGAGCTCATGGAGCGCTACCTGGAGCAGCGGATCGTGGAGTGCGCGATCAAGCTCCAGGACCAGTACGGGCTCCGGGAGGACGTCGCCCTCTGCCTCGCCAAGGCCTTCGACGGCTCCATCTCCACGATCGCCACCGCCCCGTACCGCACCCTGAAGGACGCCTGCCCGGACCTCACCCTCGAGGAGGCCAAGTCCGTCAACCGCACGCTCGCCCGACTCCTGGACGAGTACGGGCTGGACCCGGAGGTCGCCGACGAGCTGATCGAGCACTTCGAGTCCATCGCGGGCATCCTCGGCGCGGACCTCCGGGACGTCGAGCGGATGCGGGAGGAGGGAGTGATCTCCGAGGAGGCGTACCGGGCGGTCCTGGAGATCCAGGTCTCGGAGCTGGCGAAGCGGGAGGGGATCGGGCGCAAGACCGCGGAGCGGCTCATCCGGGCCTTCGGCAGCCCGGAGCGGGTCAAGCAGCTGGCCCGGGAGTTCGAGATCGAGAAGCTCGCCTCGGTGGAGGGCGTGGGCGAGAAGGCCCTGCGGAGCCTCGTCCCCGGGTACTCCTCCCTCACCTCCATCCGGGGCATCGACCGGGAGCGCGCCGAGTACCTCCTGAAGAAGTACGGCGGGTACTCCAAGATCCGGGAGGCCTCGGTCGAGGAGCTGCGCGAGGACGGGCTGACCGACGCCCAGATCCGCGACCTGAAGGGGCTCAAAACGCTCGAGCGGATCGTCGGCTCGCTGGAGCGCGCGGACGAGCTGAAGCGCCGGTACGGTTCCGCGGCGGAGATCCGCCGACGGCCCGTGAAGGAGCTGCGCGAGCTCGGCTTCTCCGACGAGGAGATCGCGGAGATCAAGAACGTGCCGAAGAAGCTCCTGGAGGCCTTCGACCTGGAGACCGCCGTGGAGCTGTACGAGAAGTACGGCTCGCTGAGGGAGATCGCCCGGAACGTCCCGTACGAGAGGCTGCGCGAGCTCGGCGCCACGCCCAAGGCCGCCGCCGAGATCAAGGGGCCCGAGTTCAAGCTCCTCCTGAGCGTGGACGGGGTCGGACCCAAGCTGGCCGAGCGCGTGCTGGAGGCCGTCGACTACGACCTGGAGCGGCTCGCCGAGCTCAACCCGGAGGAGCTGGCCGAGAAGGTGGAGGGGCTGGGGGAGAAGCTGGCGGAGCGGATCGTGTACGCGGCCCGGGAGCGCGTCGAGCGGCGCCGGGAGGCCCGGCGCCGGGAGCGGTCGGAGGAGGAGTGGAAGGAGTGGCTGGAGGAGCGGGTGGGCCGCGCCCGGGCCCGACGCCTCATCGAGCACTTCGGCTCGGCCAGGGAGGTGGGCCGGGCGATCGAGGAGAGGCGGGTGACGGAGCTCCTCGAGGTGGAGGGGATCGGCGACGCCGCCGTGGCCGAGCTGGTCCCGGGGTACAGGACCCTCCGCGAGGCCGGGCTGACCCCCGAGGAGATCGAGCGGGTGCTGAAAGAATACGGATCCGTTTCCAAAATCCAGGAGGAGGCCACCCCGGACGAGCTTCGCCGGCTCGGCCTCGGGGACGCCAAGATCGCCCGGCTGCTGGGCCTCCGAACCCTCGTGAACAAGGGGCTGGACGTGGATACGGCCTACAGGCTGAAGCGGCGGTTCGGCTCCGTCACCGAGGTCCGGAAGGCGCCGGTGGAGGAGCTCCGAAAGCTGGGCCTCTCCGACCGCAAGATCGCCCGGATTAAGGGTTTCCCGGAGACCATGCTGCAGGTGCGCGGGATGAGCCTGGAGAAGGCCGAGCGACTCCTGGAGCGGTTCGGAACGTGGACCCGGGTCAAGGAGGCCCCGGTGTCCGAGCTGATCAAGGTGCCCGGGGTGGGACCGGAGCTGGCCAAGGAGATCAAGTCGCTGGAGAACCCGGCCTGGCGCTACCTCCTCGAGGTCAAGGGGGTCAGCCCCGAGCTCGCGGACCGACTCGTGGAGGAGTTCGGCAGCCCGTACCGGGTCCTGACGGCGAGGAAGGAGGACCTGATGAAGGTCGAGGGAGTCGGCCCCAAACTGGCCGAGCGGATCCGCGAGGCGGGGCGCAGGTACCGCGAGGAGCGGCGCTCAAGGCGGGAACGGGTCAGGAGGAGGCTCCGCGGCGAGTGATCCCCTCCATCGCCCGCAGGAACTCCTCCACCTCCCCACCCTCGTTGTAGAACGCCAGCGAGGCCCGGACGCACCCCCCGAGCCCCAGCCTCTCGAACACCAGGGTGGCGCAGTGCGTGCCCGATCGTACGCAGATTCCCCGCTCCCCCAGCTCCCGACTCACCTCGTCCGGACCCTTCCCGTCCACCACGAACGACACGATCGTGGCCCGACGCGCCTCCGGGCACAGGACTTCCACGCCGTCCAGATCCAGCAGCCCCTCGAGCACCAGATCCGTTAACCGGCGCACGCGCCGCTCCACCCGCCTCAACCCCACCTCCTCCAATATCCTCACGCCCTCCGCCAGCCCGATCACGCCCGGGAGGTTCGGCGTCCCCGACTCGAACGCGTGCGGGGGCTCGCTCGGCACCACCGAGGAGCCCTCCACCCGCTCCGTCGACCCGCCACCCAGCAGCCGGGGCTCCAGCTCCTCCAGCACGTCCTCCCGAACGTACAGCAGGCCCGTGCCGTGCGGTCCGAGCAGGGCCTTGTGCCCCGGGGCCACCACGAAGTGGTACCTCGAGAAGTCGTGGTCCAGGGCGCCCATCGACTGCGCGGCGTCCAGGAGCACGTACGCGCCCGCCTCCTCCGCCAGCCTCAGCACCTCCTCCACCGGCTGCAGCGACCCCAGGGCGTTGCTCTCGTGCGTGATCGCCACCACCCGCGTCCGGTCATCGACCGCGGACTCCAGCTCCGACAGATCCACGGTCCCCGTCTCCGGGTCGAAACCCACGATCTCCACGTCGAACCCGAGCACCTCCGAGAACCTCAGCCAGGGCGAGAGGTTCGAGTGATGCTCCAGGGCCGTCGTAACGACCTTGTCCCCCTTACCCAGGTCCAGGGAGCACAGCACCGCGTGGATCGAGGCCGTCGCGTTGAACGTGAACGCCAGGCACCTCGGATCCACCCCCAGGAACGAGGCCACCGTCTCCCGGGCCCGCTCGAACGCCCGCGTCGCCTCCTCACCGGGCGGGTGCGCGCTCCTGCCCACGTTCACGCCGAACTCGCGCAGCGCCCGCTCCACGGCCCGGATCACGCGCTCGTGCTTCAGCGAGGTGGCCGCGTTGTCGAGGTACACCCATCGCTCCTTCAGCGGGAACCCGGCCAGGATCTCCTCCAGACTACCCACGGCGGAGGAACCCCCTCAGGAACGCCCTCACCCGATCCGTGTTGGGGACCTCCCAGACGTGCCACCCACTCTCGTACCCCGTGATCAGGCTGTAGCGCCTCGCGTCCGGGTCCAGCCGGCCCCCCTCACCCACGATCACCGGCTCGCCCCGGGCGGCGTCGAGCGCGCTCTCCCGGTCCGGGTGGTAGTCACGGTGCGCCTCGGACCGGAAGACGAGGACCGCGGCCTTGTGCCTCCGCTTCACCCGGTCCAGCAGCATCCCGTGCTCCCGCATGAACCCCTCGAGATCCTCGATGAACTCCGGGGGGCAGCGGGTGACGATCCTTCCCGTGCTTTCCTTAATGGAATCCAGGCAGCGTTCGAGGAACCCCCGGACCGCCTCGAGGCTCGGCCGCCGGGAGACCCCGCTCCTGATCCCCCACGGCGGGTCGGTGAGGACCTCGTCCACGCGGCCCCGGAAGTCCTCGATCCCGCACTCCATCGGCAGCACGTCGCCCTCCAGCAGCCCCGCGTTCTCCGCGACGTTCTCCGCGAGGGCGGCCACGTGATCGGGGTCCGGCTCGACGGCGTACACGGTGTACGGGCCCAGGGCCGCCGCCGCGATCGCGAACGAGCCGCAGCCCGCGCCCGCGTCCAGGATCTCCCCGCGCCAAGGGGCCCGGAGGTCCCTCACCACCTCCATGATGTACCGCGTGCTGGGGATGACGACCCGGGAGGGACGCATCCGCAGGTGCTCCTCGAGGTAGGGGAGGGAGACGGGTACGATCCGGGGCAAGGGGGAGGCCCCGTCACAGGTAGCGCCGCGGGTCCGTGATCTCCCCCTCGATGGCACTCGCGGCGGCCGTGGCCGGGCTGGCCAGGTACACCTCCGACTCCCGGTGCCCCATCCGGCCCGGGAAGTTCCGGTTGGACGTGGCCAGGCACCGCTCGCCCTCGGCCAGCACTCCCATGTGACCGCCGAGGCACGGGCCGCACGTGGGCGGACAGATGAGGGCGCCCGCGTCGTGCAGCACCTCGAGGATTCCCTCCTTCAGCGCCCGGGAGTACACCTCCCGGGACGCAGGGATCACGATCAGCCGGACGTCGTCGTGCACCTCCTCTCCCTTCAGGATCTCCGCCGCCACGCGCAGGTCGTTGAGCCGGCCGTTCGTGCACGAGCCGATGAACACCTGGTCGATGGCGGTCCCCTCCACCTCGTGCACGGGGACCACGTTGTCCGGGCTCGAGGGTCGGGCCACCTGCGGGTCCAGGTCCGAGACGTCGAGCCGCAGCTCCGCCTCGTACCGCGCGTCCGGGTCCGGTCGCACCGGGCGGCCCTCGTCCCCGGCGCGCTCCCGGACGTACCGCAGCGTCCGCTCGTCCGGCGGCACGAGACCCGTCTTGGCGCCCATCTCGATGGCCATGTTGCACAGGCACATCCGATCGGAAACGCTCATGTTCTCCACGACCTCACCGTGGTACTCGATGGCCATGTAGGTCGCTCCGTCCGCGCCGACCTCGCCCGTCACCTTCAGCACCACGTCCTTGGCGTACACGCCCTCCGGCGGCTCCCCCACGAGCTCCACCCGGTACGTCTCCGGCACCCGGAACCAGAGCCGGCCCGTGGCGAAGACGGCCGCCATGTCCGTGGACCCGATCCCCGTGGCGAAGGCGCCCAGCGCCCCGTGCGTGCAGGTGTGCGAGTCCGCCCCCACGATCACGTCGCCCGGGCGCACGTGACCCTTCTCCGGCAGGACCTGGTGGCAGATGCCCTCGCGCACGTCGTAGAAGTGCTCGATCCCCTGCTCCCGCACGAACTCCCGCATCATCTTATGATTCTCCGCCGCCTCGACCGAGTCCGCCGGCACCTGGTGATCGAACAGCACGACGATCCGGGACGGGTCCCAGACCCGGTCCACCCCCATCTCCTCCAGCCGCTGCACCGTGATCGGGCCCGTGATGTCGTGCACCATGGCCACGTCCACCTCGGCGATCACCAGGTCCCCGGCCTCCGCGTCCTCCCCCGACGCCCGGGAGAGGATCTTCTCCGCCATCGTCCTGCCCCGGCCCACGGCGCGACCCCCCGGCCCGCCCCGGCCGGGCGTTGAAAAAGCTGGGGGTGGGGACATGTACGACGTGGACGAGCTGATTGAAAAGCTGGCGAGGCGCACGGGCCGCCCTCGCGAGGAGCTGATCGAGCGGGTGCGCGAGCTGCGGGACCGGTGGGGAATCTCGGAGGAGGGAGCCGCGCTCGCGCTAGCCGCCGAGCTGGGTGTGGATCTCATGGAGGCGAACGAGGAGGAGCGGAAGCCCGTCACCCTGGACCGGGCCATCTCGGAGGGGCTCAAGTCCTTCGACGCGGAGTTCGTGGTGGTTCGGGCCCCAGAGGTCATCGAGACCCAGAGCGGCGGTCGGATGGCGACGGCCGTGATCGCCGACGAGACCCGCTCGGCCGCGCTCGTGGCCTTCGACGAGGCGGTCGAGCGGCTGCGGGAGCTGGAGGAGGGGGACGTCGTCCGCGGGGAGAACCTGCGGCTGACCGCCTTCCGCGGCAGCCCGCAGGTCGTGGTGGAGCGGGACACGAGCCTGCGCGTGATCGACGAGCACGAGGACCCGGAGGGGCTGATCGAGCGGACCACGTCCGAGCTCCGGCACGGGGAGTACGTGCGCGTCCGCGGGATCGTCGTCAGCGAGCCCACCGACACCGGGGAGCGCGTGCACTTCTGGCTCTCGGACGAGGAGGGCTCGGCCCGGGTGAACGCGTGGGGGGACGCGGCGGAGCGCGCGCTGGAGCTGGAGTACGGCCAGGGCGCCGTCGTGGAGGGCTGGGTCTCGACCCGGGGCGGCACCCCGGTGATCAACGTGCTCCGCACCCACGGGCTCGTGAAGCCGGCGGAGGTCTCCGTCCGACCGGCGATCAAGCGCCGGGTGCGGGAGCTGAAGGAAGGGGACGTGGCGGAGATCTCCGGCGTCGTGGTCGCGGTGTACGCCCGGCGCCGGTACTACGAGGCCTGCCCCCGGTGCGGTCGGGCGGTCCGGGACGGAGAGTGCCCGGAGCACGGCCCCGTCGAGCCCGAGCGCCGGCCCGTGCTCAACCTCGTCGTGGACGACGGGACCGGGACGGTCCGGGTGGCCTTCTTCGGCGACCTGGCCGTGGACCTCGCGGGCTGCGAGAGCCCGAGGGAGTTCCTGGAGGCCGAGGAGGAGACGCTCCGGGAGCGGCTGCTGGGGGCCAACGTGTCCGTCGTCGTCCGGGTGAGGGGCGAGGGCGTGGTGGAGGATTACGATGCGGTGGCGCTTCGGGGGCAGACGCTTGACGATGAAGATTTGAAGCGAGAGGCGTCCCTACTCCTCCGAGAGCTGGAGGGGGAGGAGCGTGCGTAGGGAGGTCCGGCTGGACGAGCTCGACCTGCTGCCGGAAGACGTGATCCGGCGACTTGAGGAGAAGGACATCCTCACCGTCGAGGACTTCGTGTACGCGGACCCGAAGTACCTGGCGGAGGTGACCGGCATGACCGAGAAGGAGGTGGAAAGCCTGCAGGATGAGCTGCGGGACGCGGTGGCCGAGGCGGACGAGGTGGAGTTCCGCACCCTGGACCGGGTCGAGCGCGAGCGGGACCGGATCACGACCGGATCCTCCGCACTCGACGAGATCCTCGGCGGGGGCGTCGGCTGCGGGGAGCTGACCGAGTTCGCCGGCCCCTTCGGCTCCGGCAAGACCCAGATCGCCTTCCAGCTCTGCGTTAACGTGCAGCTACCAGAGTCCGAGGGCGGTCTGGAGGCCAAGGCCGTTTTCATCGACACCGAGGGCACGATCTCCCCCCAGCGCATCAAGCAGATGGCGCAGGCCGCCGGACTGGACCCGGGCGAGGCCCTCCGGAACATCTACGTCACGCAGGTCGGGTCCGTGGAGGAGCAGCTCCAGGCGGCCAAACGGGCCTACGAGCTCTGCGAGCGCGAGGACGTGGGCCTGGTCGCCGTGGACTCCCTCACCGCCCACTTCCGGGCCGAGTTCCCCCGGCTAAAGGACGTGAAGGAGCGTCAGACCATGCTCGCCAACCACGTGAAGGACCTCTGGAAGATCGCGACCGATCACGACGTGGCGGTCGTGTTCACGAACCAGGTCCACGTCGACGTGGAGGCCGCCACGAAGGGAAGGGGCCGCAAGTACGAGCCCGTGGGCGGCACGATCGTCGCCCACCAAGCCACCCACCGGATCATGCTGCGGCGCGCCAAGGGCGAGGTCCGCATCGCCCGAGTGATCGACTCCCCCTACCTGCCCCAGAGGGAGGCCCCCTTCCGAATCACCAAGGAGGGCATCCGAGACCTCCAGACCGAGTGATGAGAGGCCCAATAGCCGAGAACGGGACCGATGACGAGCTCCCGGTCCCACCTGATTCCCGGCGGTGACCGACCGTGCACGACGTGGTCGTGGTGGGGGCGGGTCCGGCCGGGTCGATGGCCGCGTGGGCGGCCGCGCGGGCGGGCTGCGACGTCCTGATCCTCGAACGCCGCGCCGAGATCGGCGTGCCCAAACAGTGCGCCGAGGGCATCAGCGCCCGGGTCCTCCGGGAGGCCGAGGTGCCCACGGACGGGCCCTGGATCGCCCAGGAGATTCGTCGCGGGATCCTGGCCGTGCCCTCGCCCGACGGGCTGCGCACGTTCGAAGTCGAGAGCGTTCACGGGTACGTCCTGGAGCGGAAGCTGTTCGACCGATGGCTCGCGGCGCGCGCGGTGGAGGAGGGGGCCGAGCTCCGGCTGCTGACGGAGGCCCGAGGGGTGCTCCGAGAGGACGGGCGCGTGGCGGGCGTCAAAACCTCTGAGGGGCACGTGCGTGCCGAGGTGGTGATCGCGGCGGACGGGATCGAGTCGCGGGTCGGACGGAGCGCGGGGCTCGTTCCCCCGCTGAAGCCGGACGAGCTCTGCACCTGCGCCCAGTACGAGGTGGTGGGCAGGGTCCGGTACGAGGACGCCTTCACCATCCTGTTCGACCCGGACCGCATCCCCGGCGGGTACGCCTGGACGTTCCCGAAGGGCGCGGGTCGGGCCAACGTGGGCGTGGGCTGCCGGGGACGGAGGCCCAGGAGGCTGCTGGACGAACTGCTTCGCGGCCCGCTCTCGAGGCTCGTGGAGGACGCGCGGCCGGTGGAGTTGAACGTGGGTGGGGTGCCGGTGTGCGGGCCGTTGGAGCGGACGTACGATGATGGGATCCTCGTGGTGGGGGACGCGGCCCGGCAGGTGAACCCGCTCACCGGGGGCGGTCTGAACGCGGCCCTGATCTGCGGTCGGATCGCGGGGGAGGTGGCGGCGGAGGCGGCGAGCGAGGGGGACCCGTCCGCGGCGCGGCTGAAGGAGTATCAGGAGCGCTGGGAGAAGGAGCTGGGCGAGACGTTCGAGGCGGCCCGGGAGGCGGCGGAGGTGGCGGTGAGCGTGAGCATGGAAGAAGTGCTGGAGTTCCTGGAGGGCGTGGAGGAGGACCTGGAGGAGGCCCTAAGGTCCGCCGGGGTGCTGGAGCGGCACTGGTGGGGTTAGAGCTCTCCCCGCTGCTCGGCCCTGAACTCCCGGTACCGCTCGGTCCACCGCACCTTCTTCGGGTCCCGCTCCAGCTTCAGCATGTTTCGCTCGCACTTGCTGGAGCAGAACCACAGGATGGTGCCGTCGTTCTTCACGAACATCTTGCCGGTGCCGGGCTCGATGACGCGGCCGCAGAAGTCGCACCTCCGCAGCTCCGGCACGGTGGGAGGCCCCCGTTACTCGATGGGTCGGGCCTCGCGCTCGGTCTCGCGGAGCAGTAGGATGTCTCCCTCGCGCACCGGCCCCTTCACGTTCCGGGTGATGATCCGGCCCTTGTCCGGTCCCTCCAGGATCCTCACCTTCACCTGGGTGACCTCGCCGGTCATGCCCGTGCGTCCCAGGATCTCCACGACCTCCGCCGGCGTGGCGTCCTCGGTGGGATCGTAGTCGCACTCCACCATCGGGTCGAACCCCCCGGCCGCACCGACCGGTCCCGGGTTATGAAGTTTCGTCGGGACTCCGGTACAAGACTTAAAGTGCGGCCGGGGTCGCGCGTCGGGGGTGCGGGCCGATGCCCGAGTTCAAGGTGGTCGTCGCCGACCCGGAGAAGGGTCGTTCCTACCAGGTCACGCTGGAGGGTGAGGACGCGGAGCGGCTGATCGGGAAGCGGATCGGGGACGTCATCAACGGCGAGATCGTGGGGCTGCCCGGGTACAAGCTCAGGATCACCGGCGGCACGGATAAGGATGGGTTTCCGATGCGCCCGGACATCCACGGGGCGGGTCGGCACCGGGTGCTGCTCGACGGGCCCCCGGGGTTCCGGCCGCGCCGCAAGGGCGAGCGGCGGCGCAAGACCGTGCGCGGTAACACCATCAGCGAGGACATCGTGCAGGTGAACACGGTCATCGTCGAGTACGGGGAGAAGCCCGTCGAGGAGCTGCTGGGCGAGGGTGGCGAGGAGGAGTAACCGCGGGTGGTCACCGTGCCCATCGACCTCCGTCACGTGGAGGACGAGCGGTTCCAGCAGGCGGAGATGAACATCGGCATGGTGGGTCACGTGGACCACGGTAAGACGACGCTCACCAAGGCCCTGTCCGGCGTCTGGACGGACACGCACAGCGAGGAGACGCGGCGGGGCATCTCCATCCGGCTGGGCTACGCGGACACCGTGCTCACCCGGTGCCCGGAGTGCGGGACGTACTCCGTGGAGGAGAAGTGTCCCGAGTGCGGCGCCGAGACGGAGTGGCTTCGGCGAGTCTCCTTCGTCGACTCCCCGGGCCACGAGACGCTGATGGCGACGATGCTCTCCGGCGCCGCGATCATGGACGCGGCCATCCTGGTCATCGCGGCGAACGAGCCCTGCCCCCAGCCGCAGACCCGCGAGCACCTGATGGCCCTCGAGATCATCGGCACGCGGGACGTTATCGTCGTCCAGAACAAGATCGACCTCGTGACGCCCGAGGAGGCTCGGGAGCACTACGAGCAGATCGTGGAGTTCCTGGAGGAGGAGACGCACCTGGACCCCGACGAGACCCCGATCATCCCCATCTCCGCCCAGCACGGGGCCAACCTGGACGTCCTCGTCGAGGCCATGTACGAGCACTTCGAGCCGCCCGAGCACGACACCAAGTCACCCTTCCGCATGTACATCGCCCGCTCCTTCGACGTGAACAAGCCCGGCACGCGCCCGGAGGACCTGAAGGGCGGCGTCATCGGCGGCGCCATCGTGCAGGGTGAGGTGGAGATCGGGGACGAGATCGAGATCCGCCCCGGCCGGCGGGTGGAGCGGTACGGGCGCGAGGAGTGGGAGCCCATCCACACCGAGGTCGTCAGCCTGCACGCCAACGTGACCCCGGTGGAGCGGGCCCGGCCGGGCGGCCTGGTGGGCATCGGGACCAAGCTGGACCCCGCGATGACCAAGGCCGACCGGCTGTCGGGCCAGGTCGCCGGGGAGCCGGACACGCTGCCCCCGGTCCGCGACGAGCTGCTCCTGGACGTGGAGCTCCTGGAGCGTGTGGTGGGCACCGAGGAGCAGCGCAAGGTCGAGCCCATCCGCACCAACGAGGTCCTGATGCTCACCGTGGGCACCGCCACGACGGTGGGCGTGGTCACGAGCGCCCGGGACGACGAGGTGGAGATCAAGCTCAAGCAACCGGTCTGCGCGGAGGAGGGGGACCGGGTCGCGATCAGCCGGAGGATCCAGCGCTGGCGGCTCATCGGGCACGGCGTGATCAAAGGGTGAGGGGGCGTGCGGCCCCGGGTCATCGCCGACGCCAACTTCCTCATGATCCCGCATCAAGAGGGCGTGAACCTCCTCTCGGAGCTCGACCGGCTCCTCGGCTCCTACGTCCTCCTGGTGCCCCGGCAGGTCGTCGAGGAGGTGAAGCGGATCCGCCGACGGGCCACCGGGCGGGACCGGATCGCCGCCAACGTGGCCCTGCAGCTCCTGGAACACCCCCGCCTGGACGCGAGGATCGTCGAGGTGGAGGGGCGCGACGGGGACGAGGCCATCCTCAACCTGGCCCGCCGACTCCGGGGCGACGAGCGCGTGTACGTGGCCACCCGGGACAAGGAGCTGAAGAAGCGGGTGCTGAGGCTCGGGGTGCCCGTGATCACCCTGCGGCAACGCACCCACCTGGTGGTGGAGCGGGGCTGATCGGTTGACCCGGGTGCCCCCCTCCCCGGCCGTGAGCGACGCGCTGGGCAAGCGCTACGCGCTCCCGGGCATCCGCCACCTGGCCGGACCCGTCCCCATCTGCGGCCGCGCGGTCACCGTCCGCGTGGAGGGCACGGACTGGGGGATCGTCGTCGAGGCCATCGACGAGGCCGAGGAGGGCGACGTGCTCGTCGTCTCCACCCGGGACCGGCGCCGGGCTTACTGGGGCGGCCTCTCCTCCCTCTCCGCCAAGCGCAAGGGCCTCGCCGGCACGATCGTGGACGGGATGGTGCGGGACCTGGACGACATCCGCGAGCTGGGCTACACCGTCTTCGGTCGAGGCGTCGTCCCCCGAGCCGGCACGCCCCGCCGCTCCGGGGAAATCAACGTTCCGGTGTACATCGGCGGGGTCGAGGTCAACCCCGGTGACGTTATAATTGCGGACGAGAGCGGGGCCGTGGTGGTTCCGGAGGAGGCCTGGGACGACGTTCTGGAGACCGCCCGCGAGGTGCTCGAGCTGGAGGACCGAATCCGCACCGACCTCGCCCTGGGACGCTCCTGGCGCGAGATCCTGTCAAAGCGCCTGGGGGAGGGATGATTGATCAACCTGTGGAAGGACCTGGAACCGGGCCCCAACCCGCCGGACGTCGTGTACGCGGTGATCGAGATCCCGCGCGGGTCCCGGAACAAGTACGAGTACGTTGAGGAGGAGGGCTACTTCAAGCTCGACCGCGTCCTGTACTCCCCGTTCCACTACCCGCTCGACTACGGCTTCATCCCGCGGACCCTGTACGACGACGGCGACCCGCTCGACATCCTCGTGATCATGCAGGACCCCACCTTCCCCGGATGCGTGATCGAGGCCCGGCCCATCGGTCTCATGCGGATGCTCGACAAGGGCGAGCAGGACGACAAGGTCCTCGCCGTTCCGACCGAGGACCCGCGCTTCCGGGACGTGAAGGACCTCGACGACGTGCCCAAGCACCTGCTGGACGAGATCGCCCACATGTTCTCCGAGTACAAGACCCTGGAGGGCAAGGAGACCGAGGTCCAGGGCTGGGAGGGTGCCGACGCGGCGAAGGAGGCCATCGTCCACGCGATGGAGCTGTACGAGGAGGAGCACGGGTGAACCGCCCTTGTACGAGTACGTCGAGCTCGAGACCACGGTCCGCATCCCGCCCTCCCACTTCACCTCCGACGTGGAGGAGGCCGTGCTCAAGGCCCTGGAGAACGACGTGGAGGGCCGGCTGTTCAAGGAGGACGACTCCGGCGAGCCCATCGGGTTCGTCGTGCTCGTGGACGAGGTCCTGGACATCGAGGACGAGGGCGTGTTCCCCGGCGACGGCGCCGCCTACCACCGCGTCCGCTTCCGCGCCCTCGTCTTCCGCCCCGAGGAGCGCGAGGTGACCGTCGGCGAGGTCACCCGGGTGAAAGAGTACGGGGCCTTCGTCCGGCTCGGGCCCCTGGACGGGCTCCTCCACGTGTCCCAGATCCTGGACGAGTACATGTACTACGACGGCGCCCGAGAGGCGCTCGTGGGCGAGGAGACGGGGCGCGAGCTCAAGAAGGGCGACGTCATCAAGGTCATGATCATCGGCGTCAGCCTGAACGAGGAGCGCCCGCGCGACTCCAAGATCGCGCTGACCGTGAAGAAGCCCGGGCTTGGCAAGCCCGAGTGGTGGGAGTAGGACGATGAGCAAGCTCAAGGCCTGCCTCCGGTGCGGCTACCTGGTCGACGAGGACACCGAGATCTGTCCCGCGTGCCACGGAGACGAGTTCACCGAGGACTGGAAGGGGCTCGCCATCGTCCTCGACACCGACTCCAAGACCGCGAAGAAGCTGGACGCCAAGATCCCGGGCAAGTACGCCCTACGCCTCGAGGAGTGACGCCCGTGAGACCCCTCGTTCTCCCCCGGGAGCTGCGACCCGAGCTCCGCAGGCCCTGGGGGCCCGTCTACCCCTCCCCCTCCGAATCAACGTACCGGAAACTCAAATCCCGCGCCGAGCTCCTGATCACCGTGGGCGACGTGACCACCCGCTCCTTCCTCCGGGCGGGCGCCCGACCCAACGTCGCGGTCGTGGACGGCAAGGTCATGAGGACCGTGCCCGCCCGCAGCGCCGACCGGTTCCCCATCACCCTGGAGGCCCGCAACCCACCCGGCACCATCACCCCTCAAGCCTGGGACGCCCTCGAACGGGCCCTGGACCACGCCCTGCACGGGGACCCCGCCCTGCTCCGGATCGTCGGCGAGGAGGACCTGCTCGCCCTCCCGGCGCTGGCCCTCGCTCCCGAAAACTCGATAGTCTGCTACGGGCTGCCGGGCGAGGGCATGGTCGCCGTCCCCGTGACCCCGCGAGCGCGATCCCGGGCGCTCCGCCTGCTCAGAAGGTTCCGGGGGTCCGAGGCGTGGAGATCGAGATTGTAGAGGAGCGAGACAACCCCCTCCTGTTCCGGAAGGAGGTCCACTTCGTGGTCCGCCACGAGGACGGCGGCACCCCGCGGCGCTCCGAGGTCCTCAGGAAGCTCGCGGCGATGCTGGACGTGGACAAGGAGGTCGTCCTGATCCACCGGATGGAGTCGGAGTTCGGCAAGCGGGAGACCCGAGGGTACGCGAAGGTCTACCGCAGCTACGAGGACCTGGAGGACATCGAGCCCGACCACCTCATCGAGAGGCATAAAAGGACCCTGGAGGAGCTGGAGGAGTCCGAGGAGGAGGGCGAGGAGGAAGGGTCCGAGGAGAAGGAGGAGGAACAGGAGGAGTAGGGTTAGGGGGTGGATCGGAGCGTGGGCATCCCGCGCCGAGCCCGGCTGTACGAGGTCAAGGACGGGAAGGTCGAGCGGAAGAACCCCTTCTGCCCCCGGTGCGGACCCGGCGTCTTCATGGCGGACCACGGCAACCGGTACGCGTGCGGCAAGTGCGGCTACACCGAGTTTAAGAAGCAGCCGGAGTCCAAGAAAAAGAAGTGAACGACGCCACCCAGGGAGGGCCCGTTGAAACCCCCACGGGACCTCATCCCGAGCGAGCTACGCCCCCTGCTGGACCGGGGCGAGATCCTCGCGCTGGGCGCCGAGTCCCTGCTGATTAAGCACGACTGGCTGGGCCTCCCCGCCGTCTACAAGATCCGCCTCCCCAAATCCTACCGCCACCCGCGGCTGGACGAGCGGCTCCGACGCGCGCGCACGCGCCGCGAGGCCCGCGCCCTAACGCGCCTGCCCGAATGGGGCGTCCCCACCCCCGCCCTGTACGAGGTCGACCTGGAGCGCTGCCTGATCGTGATGGAACACCTGCCCGGCGAGACCCTCCGCGAACTGACCGAACGGGACTTCCGCCCGCGCCTGTTCGAGGAGCTGGGCCGACTGGTCGGCCGCATGCACGAGCGTGGGTTCGTGCACTACGACCTCACCACGTCCAACGTCCTGATCGTCGACGGACAACCGCACGTCATCGACCTGGGCCTCAGCGAGGACACCACCGACCCCGAGGACCACGCGATCGACCTGCGCGTGTTCGAGCGCTGCCTGGAAAGCACGCACCCGGACGTGAGGGAGGAGGCGTGGGAGGCGTTCCTCCGCGGGTACCGGGAGGAGCGCGGTGAGGGGGCCACCGACACGGTACTGGAGCGGCTGGAGGACGTGAAGGGCCGCGTCCGCTACGTCTGACCCCGGGCCTTGACCACCCCCTCCCGGACCTCGATCTCCCCCTCCTCCTCCAGCTTCTTGAGCGCGATGTAGGTCACGTCGTACGGCACCCCGAACTGCGCGAACAGGAACTCGTACACCTCGTCCTCCGGCACCTTCTCCCGGTTCTGCAGCCAGACCAGCAGGGCCCCCAGCACCTCCGACAGCCGCTCCGGCACGTGCAGGAACTCCCCGTCGTCCGTCACCTCCACCTCCTCGCTCGCGGTCACCGCGAGGAGGACCTCGGACAGACCCTCACCCGAGTACCCCTCCCACCGCAGGCGCAGCACCAGGTCCCTCCAGTCCAGGCTGACCTCGCGCTTCACGATCCGCACCACGTCCCCCACGCTCACCTCCCGCTTACCCGTCAGCAGCCGCTCCGCCGGCTCCACCTCCGGCCACTCCGGCACGGTCCCCAGCTCGACCTCGAAGAGCAGCTCGGTGGCGGACCGCCACCGCACCCGCGTCGGATCCTCCACGAGCTCCAGGGGCAGCGCCTCCCACTCCGAGACGGTCACCCCGAGCCCGTAGTGCTCGCAGAACGACACGACGGAGAGCAGCTCCCCATCCGGCTCGCCCGGCAGCACGATCAGGGCCGGCACCCCGAGCGCCTCCGCGTCCCTGGCCACCTCCGCCAGCCCCTCCTCCCACTCACCCAGCGGCGAGAACCGAGCCAGGTCCTCCCGCCCTCCGACGCACAGGACCGCGAGCGCGCCCTCCTCGTCGTACGCGATGAAGTCGAGCCGGTGCTCCTCCCCGACCGGCTCGACGTGATAGCCCAGCTCCTCAAAAACCCGCGCGCAGTCGCGCCGGAACAGGGACGCCTTAAAACCGCCCATGCGCACTCCCCGCCGGGGGCCGGCTCCGGGCATGGTGGAGATCTGTATCGGTATAGAATCTACGGCTGAGAAGCTCGGCGTGGGCGTCGCGACCTCCGAGGGCGAGATCCTCGCGAACGAGCGGGCCCAGTACACCCCGCCCCCCGGGTCCGGCATCCTGCCCCGGGAGGCCGCGGAGCACCACTCCCGGGAGCTCCCCGGGCTGCTGGAGCGGGCCCTGGACCGGGCCGGGATCGATCCCGAGGAGATCGACCTGGTCGCCTACTCCAAGGGCCCGGGACTGGGCCCCTGCCTCCGGGTCGGGGCCACCGCGGCCCGCACCCTCGCCCTGGCCCTGGAGGTGCCGCTGGCCCCCGTGAACCACTGCGTCGCCCACGTCGAGATCGGGCGCCTCACCGCCCGGAGGGAGGGGCTCGAGTTCGACAACCCCGTCACCCTCTACGTCTCCGGCGGTAACACGCAGGTCCTCGCCCTCAAGGCCGGACGGTACCGCGTTTTCGGCGAGACCCTGGACCTGCCCGTGGGCAACATGCTCGACACCTTCGCCCGCGAGGTCGGACTTCCCCACCCCGGGGGCCCCGAGATCGAGCGGCTCGCGAGAAAGGGCGACCCAATCGAGCTCCCGTACACCGTGCGCGGGACCGACGTCTCCTTCTCCGGCCTCCTAACCGCCGCCCTGCGCGCGCACGAGGAGGGCGCCCGGCTCGAGGACGTCTGCGCCGGGCTCCAGGAGACGGCGTTCTCCATGCTCGTCGAGGTGACCGAGCGCGCCGCCGCCCAGCTCGGCGCCGACGAGATCCTGCTTACGGGGGGCGTGGCCGCCAACCGGCGCCTCTCCGAGATGATCCACACCATGGCCGAGGAGCGCGGCGCCGAGGCCCACACGGTGCCCCCGGACCTCGCCGGCGACAACGGGGCCATGATCGCCTGGACGGGCCTCCTGCTGCACCGGCACGGCCACTCCATCCCGCCCGAGGAGATCCCGAAACGGGCCACGGTGAGGCAGCGGTACCGGGTGGACGAGGCCCCGGTGCCCTGGGGACGCGGGTGAGGATGAACCTCCGCTACAAGTGCCTCCGGGTCACCCTCGAGTGCGTGGAACCGGGCCCCCTGCCCGAGTTCAAGGGCTTCTCCGTGCGAGGGATGCTCCTGAGCCGGCTCCGGGAGGCGAACCCGGAGGCGATCGAGCGGTACCTCTACGGCGGCCCGGACGGCACCACGTTCCCCTCCGGGGTCACCCTGACCCCGCCGCTGGACCGGAGCGAGTTCGCGCGCGAGGGGGACCGGCTCCACTTTCACCTCCACCTGTTCGAGGACGCGGCGGAGGCGGACGCGGAGCTCGTGCTCCCCCTCGCCGAGCGGAGGCTAAGGCTCGGGGCCGCGCGGTTCCGGCTCGCCCGGGTCGAGGACGTCGGGTCCGGCGAGACCGTGTTCGACGGGGAGCGGTACCGGTTCGTGCCGCCCCGCCGCCTCAGCCCGCTGGAGCCCGAGGGCGACCTGATCGTCGTGTCCACGCTCACTCCGACCTACCTCGTGCACGAGGGTAGGGCGCGCGTGCCCCGGTTCCACATGATCGTTAGGAACGCGGCCCGCCGGCTCACGATGCTCCGCCGACGGTTCGGGGAGGAAGGGCTGACCCGGGAGGAGGCCCGGGAGCTGATCCGGTGGTCGGAGGGCGCGCGCACCGTGAGCATGAGCTACCGGCTGCGGACGCTCCGCCGCCGCTCCTCCCGGATCGGTCGGCAGGAGTTCCGGGCGGTGGTCGGGACGTTCGTGTACGAGCTGCCCCCGGACCCGCCGGCCCGCGCGGGCGAGGTTTTATCCTTCGCCGCGGCGTACGGGGTCGGCAAGATGAACACGGCCGGCCTGGGCCGGATCGCGCTCACGTGCCACCCGCCGGGCGGGTGAGGGCGATGCTGCTGGAGATGGAGGCGGAGGTAACGTTCACGCTCTCCCGCGAGGTGGACCCGGGCGAGATCGAGGGGACCGTGGAGGCGTTCGTGCGCGAGGCCAACGAGGACCTCCTCCGTCGGGGCGTGCCCGAGGGCGAGGAGGGCGGCGAGATCCTGGAGTGGGAGGTCTCCCCGGACGAGGTTCGGATGGTGATCCGCGGGACCCGGTACCTGCGCCCGCACGAGGCCGCCCTGCGGGTTCGGAAGCGGCTGGCGGAGACGCTGGGCCGGGAGCACCGGGTCGGGGTTCGGGGCCTGCGCGTGGAGCGGTACCGGGTTCGCATGGAGTTCGAGGGGGAGGTGCCGGAGGACCTGGGGTACGTCCCGGTGGCGGACGAGGTGCGCGTGGAGGGGAACGCGGTCGAGCTGGAGTTCCGGGATCTGAGCGAGGAGCTGCTGCGGAGGCACGTGGTGGATCGGGTGATCCGGCTCGTGCGGTGGGCGGTGGAGGAGGGTGGTCGGGAGCTGGCGGAGCGGGTGACGAAGCTGGAGCCGGGTACGGTGGTGGACGAGAGCGGGCCGGTGGAGGTGCGGTTTGAGGGGGACGTGACGGAGGAGGCCCTGAGGAGGGGGTGGGTCAAGGAGTTCCCCGGACGCGGTCAGTGGATTTACACGCCGCCGATGGCCGCGCTGCTGGAGGCGCTGCGGGACTTCTTCCTGGAGCGCGTGACGCGCCGGCTGGGCTTCGAGCCGGCCCTGTTCCCCAAGCTGATCCCGCTGGAGGTCATGTTCCGGATGCGCTACCTGCACGGGCTGCCGGACGGGATGTACTACGTCTGCCCGCCCAAGCGGGACCCCGAGCTGTTCGACGACTTCAAGCGGGAGCTCTACGTGTGGAACGAGCTGAACGAGGAGACGCTGTCCTCGCTGAGGGAGAAGCTCCGGGACCCGGGCTACGTGCTCGCGCCCGCCCAGTGCGAGCCCTTCTACGAGCTGCTCCGCGGGGAGGTGGTGGACGCCGACGAGCTGCCGATCAAGCTCTACGACTGCAGCGGTTGGACGTACCGGTGGGAGGGTGGGGCCGCGAAGGGGCTGGAGCGGGTGAACGAGTTCCAGCGGATCGAGCACGTGTGGATCGCGGAGCCGGAGGACGCCGAGAGGATCCGGGAGGAGCTGCTGGAGGCGACGAAGCGGGCGGCCGACGAGCTGGGGCTGGAGTGGCGGGTCGTGGTCTCGGACGATCCCTTCTACCTGGAGGGCCGGCTCCTGGAGGATCGGGACATCGAGCTGCCGGACGTGCCCACGTACGAGTTCGAGGTGTACCTCCCGTTCAAGGGGTCCCGCGACGAGGAGGACGCGTGGGTGTCGGTGGGCTCGTTCAACGTGCACGGGGAGCACTTCGTGGACGGGTTCGGGATCAAGGAGCGCTCGGGCCGGACCGTGTTCACGGGGTGCGCCGGGCTCGGGCTCACCCGCTGGACGGTCGGGCTCCTGGCGCAGCGGGGGTTCGATCCCGAGGATTGGCCGGAGCCGATCGTGCGGAGGATAGAGGAGCGGTTCGGCGGGCTCCCCGAGGTGCCGGAGACGGTGACGTGGCCGGGCTAGCTCCCGAGGCTTTTTTGAACGGCGGCGCCCGGCCGGCCGAGGGGTGTGAGGATGGTCCGGGACAAGTGGCGGCAGAAGAAGTGGTACACGATCCTGGCCCCGCAGATGTTCGACCGGGTGGAGGTCGGTGAGACGCCCGCGGACGACCCGAAGAAGGTCATCAACCGGGTCCTGGAGACCACCCTCGGCGACGTGCTCGATGACATCACCAAGCACCACATCAAGGTGTTCTTCCGCATCTACGACGTGGAGGGCACGACCGCCTACTCCAAGTTCGAGGGCCACCGACTCATGCGCGACTACGTGCGGAGCCTGGTGCGGCGCGGCACGAGCCGGATCGACGGCGTGATCGACGTCGTCACCAAGGACGGGTACCGCGTCCGCGTGGCCGGCCTGGCCTTCACGACCCGCCGGGCGAAGACCTCCCAGCAGCGCGCCATCCGCAAGGAGATGTTCCGCGTGATCGAGGAGAACGCCAAGGAGTGCAACTTCGACGAGTTCATCAAGCGGTGCCTGGGGATCAGCGAGGAGCAGAGCATCCCCGAGCAGATCAAGGAGGCCGCCTGGAAGATCTACCCCATCCGGCAGGCCGAGATCCGGAAGACCGAGGTCCTGGAGGAACCCTCCGGCCTCGCCCCGCACGAGGCCGTCGGGGACCGGGCCGACCCCGAGCTGGCCAGCTACTGACCCCCGCCCCGGCACCCAACCCTCCCGGGCGCGGGCCGAATGCGCTTCCTCGTGAAGACCCAGCGCGAGCTGGAGAACGTCGCCGCCAGCCGGATCGAGGAGGAGGCGGGCGACGTCGAGACGGAGACCCGACCCCACGGCTACCTCGGCCTCGTCCTGGTGCGGGGCGACGTCTCCAAGGAGGACCTCGAGCGGATCCCCGAGGTCGAGCGCGCCATCCCGATCGAGCGCGAGTGCCGGGCCGACCCGGACGAGATCGCCGAGGTGGCCGCCGAGCTCGCCCGGGACCGCATCTCCGAGGACGAGACCTTCGCGGTCCGCACCATCCGACGCGGGGACCACGACTTCACCAGCCTGGACGTCAACGAGCGCGCCGGGGACGCCGTCCGACGGGCCACCGGGGCGAGCGTGGACCTGGACGACCCGGACAGGCTCGTCTGGGTGGAGATCATCTCAGAAACGGCTTACGTTTCCATCCTCCCCGGCGAGGAAGAGTGGAAAAAGCTGCCCCCCTGGAAGCCCGAGGCCGACCCCATCCTGGCCAAGACCGTCCTCGCCCAGATCCCCTACCTGGGGGACCCCAAGGCCGCCTACTCCATGGGCGAGCGCCTCGGCCGGGCCGTCCAGGGGTTCGAACTCAAGGCCTACGTCGTCACCCCCCACGAGCCCGTCAACGCGGTCGAACTCTTCCACTTCCTCCGAGGCCTACGGGACGGCGTGCGGTCCCGGATGGAGGTGCAGCGCGAGTCCTACGGCCGGGAGTTCCGGCGCACCGAGCTGCTGCTCTACGATCTTTACCAACTCGTCCGCCTGAAGCGGGACGCCCTGCTCATCGGCACGGACCCCAAGGGCGAGCCCTACACCCACGTGCGAGAGGACCTGGGCGAGGAGCTCGCCGAGCGGGACGAGGTGGTCGTCCTGGCCGGATCCCGGAAGGGACTCCCCCGCGGCGTCCTCCGCGCCTGCGACTACGTGCTCGACCTCTGCCCGGGCGTGACCTTCGCCACCGAGCACGTGGTACCCTCCGTCGTGACCGCGCTCGTGGACGCGTTCCTCGAGGCCACCCGGGGCGGCGGGGACCGATGATCATCGGCGTGGTGCACCTGCCCCCGATGCCCGGATCCCCCCGGGCGCGCGACATCGAGGAGGTCGTTGAGCGGGCCGTCCGGGACGCCTCCCGGCTGGAGGAGGGCGGCGTCGACGCCGTGCTCGTGGAGAACTACGGGGACGCCCCGTACCACCCGGACGACGTGCCGAAGGTCACCGTGGCCTGCATGACCCGGGCGGTCGCGGAGGTGATCGAGAGCGTGAGCGTGCCGGTGGGCGTCAACGTGCTCCGCAACGACGCGCTGGCGGCGCTCAGCGTCTGCGCGGCGACCGGCGCCTCATTCATCCGCGTCAACGCCTACGTCGAGGCGGTGGCGACGGACCAAGGGATCCTACGACCGGTGGCGCACGAGGTGCAGCGAGAGCGGGAGCGCCTGGGCCTGGACGTGGAGGTGTACGCGGACGTTAAGGTCAAGCACGGCCGACCCCTGGACGACCGGCCCATCGAGGACGTGGCCCGGGACGCCGTCGAGCGCGGGCTGGCGGACGCGGTGATCGTGACGGGGAGCGCCACGGGCGCCGCCCCGGACCCGGAGGAGGTGGAGCGGGTGGCCCGAGTCGTGGACCGGGTGCTGGTGGGGAGCGGGGTCACGCCGGACAACGTGGGGGAGTTCCTGAAGCGCGGCGCCTCCGGCCTCATCGTCGGAACTTACTTTAAACGGGATGGGGTAACCGAGAACCCGGTCGACGTGGACCGCGTCCGGGAGCTGGTTAGCGCCGCCTCGAGGGTCGAGGGGCGCTAAAGGGGCAGGCCCCTCACGTTGGTGGAGAAGCGTCTGAACCGCCGGGAGCTGGAGTGGGTGCGGAAGAAGGTCGCCCGAGAGGCCGCCCGACTCCTTTACGAGGGCGTGGTGGATGAGTACATCGACGCGAAGAAGCTGGCCGCGCGGCGGCTGGGAGTCGACATCCTCCCCTCCAACCGGGAGGTGGCGATCGAGCTCGACCGGATCGGTGATGAGCTGGAGGGCGAGCGCAAGCTCGAGCGCCTGAAGTGGCTCCGCGAGGAGGCGCTCAAGGTCATGGAGGCCCTGGAGGACCTCGACCCGCGGCTCATCGGCAGCGTCTGGCGGGGGAACATCAAGCGGGAGAGCGACATCGACATCACCGTGCTCGGCACCACGGACCCCGAGGAGGTGATCGAGCGCCTCAAGGAGGCGGGCATCGAGATCCTGGACGTGGACGAGGTTATCATCACCGAGCGCGGCGGGAAACCCCTGAACATCCCCGAGCACTACGTCAACATCAAGGTCCGCACGCCGGGCGGGGCAAAGGCGGAGATCAACGTGACCGTGAGCAGCCCGGAGCTCGAGCGCAAGGGCAGGGTCACCCCGGGACGCTGCGACTTCTTCGGGGACCGGATGAAGGGGTTGACGGTCGAGGAGCTGCGCAGGCTCCTGAAAGAGGACCCGTACCGGAAGTTCATCCCCACCGAATGAGTCAGTCCGCGTACCGAACGAGGTCCACCTCCAGCCCCAACGCGTCGAGCACCTTCTGCACCACGTAGTCCACTAGATCCATCACGTCCTCGGGCCGGTGGTAGAACGCCGGGCACGCGGGCAGGATCGTCGCGCCCTCACGCGCCAACTCCAGCGCCGCCCGAAGCGCAGAGGCCGGCCACGGGGTCTCCCGCACCACCAGCACCAGCCGGCGCCCCTCTTTCAGCGCCACGATCGCCGCCCGCTTCACCAGGTCCGATCCGATCCCCGCCGAGACGCTCGCCAGCGTGGTCAGCGAGCAGGGGCACACCACGTACCCGTCCACCCGGTAGGTTCCGCTCGCGGGCGGGGCGGAGAGGTCCTCCGGATCGTAGCGCCGCACCCCCTTCGGGAGGCGCTCCCCCTCCCGCCTCATCACCCGCTCCGCCGCCCGCGTCACGCACGCCTCCACCTCCACCCCCTCCTCCAACAGCACCTCGGCCAACCGCCTCGCGTAGACCTGACCGCTCGCTCCCGTAACCCCTATGAACACGCGCAAGCCCGGCCTCCCCGGCGGCGAGGATGAGGAGTGATGGGCGGACCGAGGCCCGCGATGACGAGTCCTTTAAGTGCCGACCGTCACCTCGCGTGCACCGCCTTGTACCTCAGGTACAGGATCGAGAAGTTGAACGCCGCGTGGATCAGCACGGCCGAAACGTACCCCGACAGCGCGCCCACCCACCTGCTTCCCACCACCCTCCACACCAGCCCGTACAGGAAGGCGAAGGAGGACGTCGCCAGCACGTGCACCGGGAGCGACACGAAGGTCCGGGTCACCCCGACCACGATCGGGGCCAGCGGCCCCAACTTCAGGCTCCACACCGCGTAGAAGAAGTTCTCGATCGTACCGAACACGAGCGCCGTCGTCGCCCCCAGCACGAGGGGTCCCGACACGCCCCGACCGCTCTCTCGCACCGCCTCCACCATGAACCGGGCCGCGTTGCCCAGGAGCGAGTCCTCGCCCCTCCGGATCGCGGGCCGCAGGAGTGCCCCCAGCACCCTCGCGACGAGCCCCGGGAGGACCAGGAAGCTCATCCCTTTGGACAGCTCCTCGATCACCGGTGCCACGACCGCGATCGAGACGGACTTCGGCAGCCCTCCAGCCGCCGAGCCGACCGCGACCTCCCCGAACAGCGCCAGCAGCACCGAGATGGGTCCGTACGCCGTCCCCAGCACCGCCGCCGCCAGCAGCGACAGCGGCCAGGCCACGCCGCGCTCCCCCCGGATGTGGAGAGGGCCTGGATCCTGATCGCTCCCCGGATGATGACAACGGCCGTCGCCGAACCGAGCCCGACTTAAGCGCTCGGCGTCCGGGCCCGACGGGGCCACCGTCCCGTGTTCGTGGCCAAGTACCTCGGACGCTCGCGCTACTCTGAGCTGAGCGATGACCTGAAGGACTTCGCCCGGCTCAAGGCCGCCCTGGCCGACGTCGACCTGGACCGGGACCCCTACCTCCTCCTGTTCAACGTGGAGGGGACCTCCAGCTACTACGTCATCTTCGAGGAGGAGGTGGACTCCCCGGAGGACGTGGAGCGGCTGCTGAAGAAGGACCTGGGGGCCCGACTATCACGGGACTCGCGGGAGAGGATCGCGAGGGAGCTGAGCCGCTGAAGGCCCAGTGGGTCGCCCTCCACGAGGTGGTCAGCGAGCTGCGGTCCCGCGGCGTCGACGTCCCGACCGAGGTGATCGAGAACCTGAAGATCGCCCGGGTGATCATTCACCATCACGAGTTCGACCCCCACACCGGGCCCAAGACCCTGGCCAAGGCGCACAAGTACCTGGACCGGGCCCAGCGCCGCCTGGCCGAGCTCTGCCGGGAGCACGAGGACCTGCTGGAGCGGCTCACCTCGTGGACCGAGCGCGTTGACGAGCTGGCCGCCCGGTTCCGGGAGGAGGCGGCCCGGTCCCGGTTCATCCCCACGCCCCACCGGCCCGTGCCGAGGGCCGGGGACGGGTTCGCCCGGGTTGAGCTCCCGGAGCCGGTGGAGGTGGAGCGGCTGCAGGACGTGTGCGAGGAGTCGGGTGCCATCATCACGTACGCGGACGAGTGGACCAGGATCGAGGTGTTCGGGGACCGGGAGGCCGTCAAGCGGGCGCTGCGGTCGATCCGGCACCTTCCGGAGTCCTGGAGGAGGCTGCTGGAGCGCCGGGACGCGCCTGACAAAACCAATAAGTCCTGACCGACCGCCCACGGCCGCCCGGGGTGGTGATCGCGTGATCGGGATCGCGACCGCGGACTTTCACGGGGACGTGGAGAAGGCCGAAAAGGTCGCCGAGAAGGCCGCGGACGAGGACGCGGACGTGATCTTCGTTGCGGGCGACGTCTCGGACTTCAACCTGGACGACCCCGCGCACGTGGCCGAGGAGATCGTCGACGTCCTGGAGGAGCACGGTCAGGAGATCATGGCCGTGCCCGGGAACTGCGACACGCACGAGGTCGTCCGCGTGCTGGACACCCGGGGCGTGTCCGTTCACCTCAAGCGCAAGCGCCTCGGGGACTACGACGTGGTGGGGATGGGCGGCTCCAACCCGACACCGTTCGACACGCCGCTGGAGTTCGAGGAGCGGGTCCTGGAGTCCCGGCTCCGGGAGCTGATGGACCGGGCCAGCGAGCCGATCATCCTCCTGACCCACGCCCCGCCGAAGGACACGAAGGTGGACCGGGTCGAGTCCGGTGAGCACGTGGGCAGCGAGGCGGTCCGGAGGATCGTGGAGGAGTACCGGCCGGAGCTGCACATCTGCGCCCACATCCACGAGGCGGCGGGCGAGGACGAGCTCGGCGACACCCGGATCGTGAACCCGGGTCCCGGCGGGGCGGTGGTCCTGGAGCTGTGAGCTCGTTCCCCTGGGAGAGGGACCTGGCCGCGTTCGTCCGTCGCCGGCTCCGGGGCCCCGACGTGCCGCCGTCCCACGGGTACGATCACGTCCGCCGCGTCGTCTCCCTCTGCGAGTTCATCGGGCGGCGCGAGGGGGCGGACCTGGAGGTCCTTCTCGCCGCCGCCTGGCTGCACGACGTGGGCCGGCCGGAGGAGGAGCGCACGGGCCGCGACCACGCGCGCGTCAGCGCCCGGATCGCCGCTCGGGTGCTGCCCTCCCTGGGCTTCCCTAGGGACAAGCTGGACGACGTCGTGCACGCCATCGAGGCGCACCGGTACTCCACGGGCCCGGAGCCGAGGACCCTGGAGGCCAGGATCCTGCAGGACGCGGACAACCTGGACGCGATGGGCGCGGTGGGCATCGCCCGGTGCTTCTGCGTCGTGGGCGAGCGCGGCACCAGCCTCGAAGACGGCATCCGACACTTCCACGAGAAGCTGCTGAGGCTGCCCCGGCTCATGCACACGGAGACGGCCCGCAGGTTGGCCCGGGCCCGCGCCCGGCGCCTGCTCGCGTTCCTGGACTGGTTCCGGGACGAGACGGAGATGAGGAGTTAGGGGTCGGCCGAGCCCTCGATGAGGAGGACGGGGTTTACCCGACCTCCGCGACTTTTTTAAGAGCACCGAATCCGGCGGCCGGGGGGCCCGGAGTTGGCGGAGGAGGACATCAAACCCATCGTTCGAATCGCGGACGTCGACCTGGACGGGCACAAGAAGGTCCCGTACGCGCTCACCGGTATCAAGGGCATCGGCATCCGGATGGCGTACGCGATCTGCCGGGAGCTGGGAATCGACGAGGACCGGCTCCTGGGCGAGCTGTCCGACGAGGAGATCCAGCGCATCGAGGAGGAGATCGAGAGGCTGTCCAAGGGCGAGTCCAACATCCCCTCCTGGATGTACAACCGGCGGAAGGACTACGAGACGGGCGAGGACAAGCACCTCGTCGGCGCCGAGCTGGAGATGACCGTCAAGCAGGACATCGACCGCCTGAAGAAGATCCGCGCCTACCGCGGGATCCGGCACGAGCTCGGCCTGCCCGTCCGC
The DNA here is from genome assembly GCF_053997775.1 of Methanopyrus sp. Classification (NCBI taxonomy): domain Archaea; kingdom Methanobacteriati; phylum Methanobacteriota; class Methanopyri; order Methanopyrales; family Methanopyraceae; genus Methanopyrus; species Methanopyrus sp. Next base: position 44,015 of record NZ_JBMXXF010000025.1, on the reverse strand, counting down.
GGCCAGCGCACCAAGTCCTCCTTCCGCCGCGGCAAGACCGTGGGTGTGAAGAAGAAGCAGCGGTAGCCCCGGCCGGGGGTTCGGCCCCATGGGTGACCCCAAGAAGCCGAGGAAGAAGTACGAGACGCCCCGGCACCCGTGGGAGAAGGAGCGCCTGGAGTACGAGAAGAAGCTCATGCGCAAGTACGGGCTGCGCCGGAAGCGGGAGCTCTGGAAGCACCAGACGCAGCTCAAGCGGTGGCGCGACCGCGCCAAGCGGCTGATGGCCGCCACCGGACCGGAGGCCCAGCGGGAGCGCGAGGCCCTGTTCCGCAAGCTGTACGAGCTCGGCATCCTGGACAAGCCGCCCGAGGAGGCCACCCTGGACGACGTCCTGCGGCTCAGCGTCGAGGACGTCCTCGAGCGCCGGCTGCAGACGATCGTCTACCGCAAGGGCCTCGCCAAGACCCCCCTGCAGGCCCGGCAGCTCATCGTGCACCGGCACATCGCCATCGGCGACCGGATCGTGACCGTGCCCAGCTACCTCGTGACCCGAGAGGAGGAGGACCAGGTGCAGTACTCGCCGTACTCCCCGCTCCGGGACGAGGATCACCCGCTCCGGGCCCAGATCGAGGGCGAGGCGCCCGAGGAAACGGCCGAATCCTCCGAGTAGGTAGCGCCCCGGGGTGATCGCGATGGCGGAGGAGGGTGGCGAGAAGAAGGGCAAGAAAAAGAAGGAGCGCTGGGGAGTCGCGCACATCTACGCCTCGTTCAACAACACGATCATCACGATCACCGACCTGACCGGCGCCGAGACCTTCGCCCGCTGCTCCGGCGGCATGGTGGTGGACGCGGACCGTGAGGAGAGCTCACCCTACGCCGCGATGAAGGCGGCCCGCAGGGCCGCCGAGGAGGCCAAGGAGAAGGGCATCACCGCCGTCCACGTCAAGGTGCGCGCCCCCGGCGGTCACGGGCCTAAGACGCCGGGACCGGGCGCCCAGGCGGCGATCCGAGCCCTCGCGCGGGCCGGGCTGAAGATCGGTCGGATCGAGGACGTGACCCCGATCCCGCACGACGGCACCCGGCGGCCGGGCGGCAAGAGAGGACGCAGGGTCTGAGTCCCTTGCGCGTCCGCCTCTACGACTACGAGCGGCTGGACGTCGAGCGCGCCACCTTCATCGTCGAGGACACCAGCCCGGAGTTCGTCAACACCATCCGCCGCGCCCTCTACACCCTCGTTCCCACGCTGCGCATCGAGGAGGTCATCATCTACGAGAACGACACGCCGATGTACGACGAGATGCTCGCCCATCGCCTCGGCCTCATCCCGCTCAAGGTCGACGACATCGACCAGTTCGAGCTTCCCGACCTCTGCGACTGCGGCGGCAAGGGCTGCGAGAAGTGCCAGGTGCGCGCCGAGCTCGAGGTGGAGGGGCCCAAGAAGGTCTACGCCAAGGACCTCGAGTTCGACCACCCGGGCGTCGAGCCCGCCTTCCCCGACACGCTCATTACCGAGGTGGGTGAGGAGCAGCGGCTCCGACTCGAGGCCATCGCCGTCCCCGGCCTGGGCCTCGAGCACGCCAAGTGGAAGCCGGTCAGCGCGGTCGGGTACAAGGGCCTGCCCGAGCTGGAGATCGACGAGGAGCGGCTCAAGGAGGAGAAGATCACGTACGAGTGCCCCCAGGGCATCATCAAGGTGAAGGACGGCGAGATCGTGCACCTCGACGAGGACCGGCTCCCCGAGTGTCGTATGTACAAGGAGTACGAGCGCGCGACGAACGGCGCGATCAAGCTCCGGCTCCGGGACGACGCGTTCGTTTTCAACGTGGAGACGGACGGGTCCATGCCCCTTAAGGAGGTGTTCGAGCGCGCGTTCGACGCGCTCGAGCACAAGCTCAAGTCGCTGAGGGAGAACCTCGAGCGCGAGGTGGGTGAGGAGTCATGACCTGGGCGCCCACCGGGCCCACGAACATCGAACTGAGGAAGCTCATCCGCGACCTGAAGAAGGCCTCCCGGGAGCACAACGCCCCGATCTGGCGGGACGTGGCCGAACGCCTCTCCCGACCCCGACGCCAGCGGGCCGAGGTCAACGTGGGCAAGCTCGACGGACTGGCCCGCCGGGGCGTGATCCAGGAGAACGAGACCGTCCTCGTGCCGGGCAAGGTCCTCGGGGACGGCGTCCTCACCCAGCCCCTCCGCGTCGCGGCGTGGCGGTTCAGCCGGATGGCCCGGAAGAAGATCGAGGCGGCCGGCGGCGAGTGCCTGACCATCCGCGAGCTGATGGAGGAGAACCCGCGCGGCTCACACGTGCGGATCATCGAGTAGGGGGCCGGGACCGTGGAGTACGCGCACGCCAAGCCGGTCGACCCGGAGGAGTGGACGATCATCGACGCCGAGAACGCCATCCTCGGCCGCCTCGCGAGCGTCGTGGCCAAGCGGCTGCTCAAGGGCGAGCGGATCGCCGTGATCAACACCGAGAAGGCCATCATCACCGGGGACAAGCGTCGGATCAAGGAGGAGTGGCTGCAGAAGATCCAGCGCGGCGACCCGAAGAAGGGCCCGTTCTACCCGCGCCGGCCCGACCTCATCTTCCGGCGCGTCGTGCGCGGCATGCTCCCCTGGAAGACGTCCCGGGGCCGCAACGCCTTCCGCCGCCTGCGCGCCTACATCGGCACGCCCCGGTGGGTGGAGGAGGCCGACGTGGAGCCCGAGCGTGTGGCCGAGGCGGACATGAGCCGGCTGAGCCGCCTCTGGTACGTCACGCTCGAGGAGCTCTCCCGAGAGCTCGGATACCAACCCCCCGAGGGGGCGCTTGAGCGGTGACCCGGATCGTCCAGACCACCGGGAAGCGGAAGACCGCGATCGCCCGGGCCGTGATCCGAGAGGGCGAGGGCCGCGTTCGCGTCAACAACCGACCCGTGAACATCATCGAGCCGGAGATGGCCCGGATGAAGATCATGGAACCGCTGATCATCGCCGGAGAGGACGTCGTCAGCCAGGTGGACATCGACGTGAAGGTCCAGGGCGGCGGGTGGATGAGCCAGGCCGAGGCCGCCCGGATCGCGATCGCCCGCGGACTCGTGGAGTGGACGGGGGACCCCGACCTCCGGGACGCCTACCTGGCCTACGACCGGCACATGCTGAAGGGCGACCCGAGGCGCAAGGAGCCGAAGAAGTTCGGCGGCCGCGGCGCCCGAGCCCGGCGCCAGAAGAGCTACCGCTAGGGGCCCCTCCCCATGATCATCCCGATCCGGTGCTTCACCTGCGGGCGGCCGATCGCCCACCTGTGGGAGAAGTACGTCGAGCTGGTCGAGGAGGAGGGCAAGAGCCCCAAGGAAGCCCTGGACGAGCTGGGGATCCACAGGTACTGCTGCCGCCGGATGTTCCTGTCGCACGTGGACCTGCTCAAGGAGTCCCTCCCGTACACGCCCCCGCGCCTCGGCCTGTCCCGTTAAGGTTATTAACATCCTGGGCCGGCCCGGGCACGGCGTCGGGGCCGTGGGGTAGCCTGGTCTATCCTCCGCGGCTGGGGAGCGGCCGCCCAGAGGCCGCGGGACCCCGGTTCAAATCCGGGCGGCCCCACCACACCGGGAATCGTTACGAAACTCGTAACGTTCCCCGGGATCACTGCACCCCCTCCGTGCACGCATGTCGCGAAGAAAGTAGTAACGTCACCCAAACCCTCACCCGCCGGGGGGGTGACCCACGGCGTGAGGACCCTCGCCCCCACCCTGCTGGGACTCCTCCTGGCGCTCTCCGGCGCCGCCTCGGCGGGCCAGTACTTCCAGGTACCGGAAACCGTGGTCGTGCACCTGTCCGGCGCGCCGTACCAGCCCACCTACGTGAAGTTCACCGACAAGGGCAAGGAGACCGTCCAGAACCTCCTGAAGTCCATCAAGGTGACCGTGGACGGGAAGGAGGTGCAGCTGAGCGTCCAGGCCGAGAAGGTGAAGGAGGTCAAGGTGGACAAGCTCAAGAACGAGGAGTACGTGGCCGGCGCCCTGGGTTACGAGGTGCCCGACCGGTACTTCGTTGGGTACCTGCAGTTCAAGGACAACAAGTACGTGGTGAAGTACGATGAGCACCAGACCCCGGTGCGGAAGTCGGCCCCCGGCTTCGGTGAGTTCAACGCGGTCGCGGCCGACGTGCTGGGCCAGTACGACGAGAACAAGGGACTCCCGTTCATCGCCCCGTCGGTGGATCCCAAGGAGCACGTCGAGGAGGTGATGCTGTGCCTGCCGATCGAGGCCGACGTCACGCTGAGGCCGGCCGTGCTGCAGATGGACTGGTACGTCTACCTGAACGAGGCCGAGCTGGGCAAGGTGTACCTCAAGTACGCCAAGGTGCACGCGCACGAGGACGGTGACCGCGTCCACCTCGTGTACGCGCCCTCGAAGGTGGACGTCGCGCTCGTGCTGAAGGACGTCATGCCCAAGGCCGATGAGGTGATTGACACGATCGTCGACCCGTACTTCGAGGAGGCCAAGAAGGTCGAGGAGGCGAAGCTGACCGAGCTGCTGGAGCCGGTGAAGGAGAACATCGGAGGCTACCTGGGTGAGCTCGTCGCCGACCGGATCCTGAAACCGTTCCTGCGGGGGTTCATCGACAAGCTCGTCCTGGGCCGCGTGGAGGCGGAGATCAAGGGCCTGCTCCGGGACCCGGTCGAGCAGGCGCTCAACGAGCTGGCAGGCCTCTACCTGTCGATGTACACCTCGCAGTACCCGGAGACGACGGACGTGAGCGCCCTGGAGGCCCGGAAGCGGGCCCGACAGTCGTCCCTGTTCGAGCCGATGGTGGAGGCGGAGGAGTCGGTGATCCAGAGCAACGTTAAGGCGGTGCTGGACCGAGTCAAGGACGTCGTGGAGCAGGCGACTCAGGACTACGTTGACGACATTGCCAGCCTGGTGGGCACCTCCGAGGAGGACGTGAAGGAGACGATCAACCGGCTCACCGTCGGCGTGCTGGAGAACGTCATCGACAGCCTGTGGGACTACGTGGAGTGGCTGATCAAGCTGGTGACGCTGAACGCGCTGGCGTCGATGGCCGCCTCGGGCCTCCTGGTGGTCTAAACGCCCCCGCCCCTCCCCCAATCCCGTATCGTTACGGTTCTCGTAACGATCGGCCGGCAGTATTTTAACCCACCCCGCCGGTCCGGGCCCGGCGCCTCGGCCTGTGACCGGTGAGGACCGGGTTCCGATGATCCGGGGCTCCGGGCCCCCGGTACAGCCCGACGGCGGCGTCGGGAGGTAGGGGGTGACGATCACCACCGATGACCTCCCGCCCTCCAGCCGGGGGCACACCCCGCGCACATTTTTAACCCTCACCGCGGGTCACGCGGAGGGTTCCCGTGCTCGAGGACCGTCACGTGGTCTCCGTCCGCGATTTCACCCGGGAGGAGATCGAGATCATCCTGGACCACGCGGAGCGGATGGAGGAGGTCTACGAGCGGGGCGGCGACGACCGGCTCTCCGGTAAGGTGCTCGCCACCCTCTTTTTCTCCCCGAGCACCCGCACCCGGCTCTCTTTTGAAACGGCCATGCTGCGGCTGGGCGGGGACGTGATCTCGCTCGTGGGGAAGGAGGCCGCGTCCACCGCCAAGGGTGAGAACCTGGCGGACACGGTCCGCACGGTCGAGAAGTACTGCGACGCGATCGTGCTGCGGCACCCCAAGGAGGGCGCGGCCCGGCTCGCGGCGGACTACGCCAGCGTCCCGGTCATCAACGCGGGGGACGGGGCGAACCAGCACCCGACGCAGACGTTCCTGGACCTGTACACGATCAGGAAGGAGAAGGGCCGGATCGAGGGCCTGAAGGTGGGGCTGATGGGCGACCTGAAGTACGGGCGCACCGTCCACTCCCTCGCCTACGCGCTCGCGCTGTTCGGGGCCGAGATCCACCTGATCTCCCCGGAGGAGCTGCGGATGCCCCGGTACATCGTGCGCGAGCTCGAGGAGGCGGGCGCGGCCGACGTGGAGGAGCACCGGGACGTCCGGCCGATCCTGGACGAGCTGGACGTGCTGTACGTGATCCGGATCCAGAAGGAGATGTTCCCCGACCCGGAGGAGTACGAGCGGGTCAAGGGTAGCTACCGGATCACCCGGGAGCTGATCGAGGAGCACGCGCGCGAGGATCTGATCATCATGCACCCGCTGCCGCGCGTGGATGAGGTGGACCCGGACGTGGACGAGCTGCCGCAGGCCCGCTACTTCGACCAGGTGAGGAACGGCGTGGTCGTGCGGATGGCCCTCCTGGACCTGCTGCTCGGGGGCGCGGAGTAGGGGGTCCGGCCCGTGCCGCTGAAGGTGAGGAGGATCGAGAACGGGACGGTGCTGGACCACCTGCCCCCGGGCACGGCCCCGCTGATCCTCGACATCCTGAACGTGGACGTGGAGCGGACGACGGTGCTCATGGCGATCAACGTGGAGAGCTCGAAGATGGGCCGCAAGGACATCCTGAAGATCGAGGGCAAGTTCCTGGAGGAGGAGGAAGCGAACCGGGTGGCGCTGATCGCGCCCAACGCGACGGTGAACATCATCCGGAACTACTCCGTCGCGGAGAAGTTCAAGGTCAAGCCGCCGGAGCGCATCGAGGGCATTGTCCGGTGCCCGAACCCGAACTGCATCACGAACGACGAGCGGGAGCCGGTGGAGCCGGTCTTCATCCGCGAGTCCACGGACGACCTGGAGTACCGCTGCCGGTACTGCGAGCGGGTGATCCGGGCGGAGCAGCTGCGCGAGCTGCTGCGCTGATCCCCCACAACACCCTTAACGGAGCGAACGGGGGTGTCGATACCGGGTACTAGTTAATCTGGAGGGTGAGCGGGATGTCCGACCCCCGGTTCAGCTACTTCAAGACTTTCCTGGAAGTGGTGCGCCGCAAGAGCTTCTCCCGGGCCGCCGAGTCTCTGGGGATCACCCAGGGCACGGTCAGCAACCAGATCGAGACCCTGGAGCGGTTCTTCAACGCGCGCCTCTTCACCCGAACCCCGGAGGGAGTGGAACTCACGGAGGAGGGCGAGGTGGCGCTCGAGGCCATCGAGAACGCCGTCGAGGCCATCGAACGCGCCCGGGACGAGATCTCCGCCATGTCCCGGGAGCCCTCCGGCAAGGTCCGCGTCTCCACGAGCACCGTCCCCGGCGGCTACCTCATCCCCGGCAACATCCGGCAGTTCCGGGCCGAGTACCCCAAGGTGGACGTCGTCATCCGCGTGTGCGACTCGCGCGAGGCCACGGAGCACGTGATGAACGGGGAGGCCGACGTCGCGATCGTGGGCACGGACGCCTTCGTCCGTAAACGGAGCCTCGAGGTCGTCCCCATCGCCTCGGAGGAGCTCGTCCTCGTCGTCCCACCCGACCACCGGCTGGCGGACCGCGGCACCGTGTCGGTGGAGGAGATCATCGGAGAGGACTACGTGAACCGCGAGAAGGGCTCCGGCACGCGCGAGGAGGTCCTGAAGTACCTGCGCGAGCACGATCTATCCTTCGACGACTTCAACGTCGTGGAGGAGCTGGGCAGCACCGAGGCCGTGGTGACCGCGGTCAGCCAGGGAGCCGGCATCAGTATAGTCTCCGAGCACGCGGCCAGGCGCGCGGAATCCTCGGGACTGGTCAAGGCGGTACGCCTCTCCGACCGGCCCCGCCGACTGTTCTACGCGATCAAGGCCGAGAGCCCGCTGCACCCGACCGCCACCGAGGTCTTCTGGGAGTTCCTGCTGGAGGAGGCCGAGCTCGAGTCACCGTAGCAGCAGCCCACGGAGTGCGCGAGCCCGCTCCCTCACGGCCTCCAGCGGGTCCTCGAACCCGTGCGTGGGTAGCTCGCCGCCCCGGTAGTCCGGCGCCACGACCCGGCCCGCCCCCACCCGCACGCCCAGATCCCAGCACAGCTCCCTCACCAACCGATCCTCGGCCCGCACCGAGCCAGAGACCGGGGCCTCCTCTCGCCACGCGTCGAGCACCCGGTCGAGGAACCTTCGGAGGTCCCGGTCCCGTCCCCCGGCCAGCACCCAGGCGCGCAGCCCCGTCTTCACCACCTCGGAGAAGGACGCCGCCGAGGCCGGAATGACGGACCGGGCGCGCCCCGGCGAGACCCGATCGATCAGCTCCCAGGGAACCACCAGCAGGTCGGCCTCGACCTCCCTCAGCTCGGACGGGTCCGGGCGCGCGAGCTCCACCTCGAGCCCCACCATCCTCAAGATCCGCGCGTAGTACGGCGTCGAGACGACCCTCAACGCTCCTCCTCCCTGAGCCGATCCAGCTCCCTCATCAGGGCGTCGTACCGTTCAATCCCACCCTCCTGCACGTACCGACCCCGGGACCGCAGCCGCTCCTCCGCCCGAGCCAGCTCGTACCCCAGGTACACCGCGTGCTCCGGCCGGGAGACCAGCCCCAGTGAGACCAGCGCCAGCCCCAGCTCCAGCCCATCCTCGGACTCCAGCCGGAGCCCACCCTCGCCCCGGTGCACGTGCTCCGCCACGATCACACCGCGCTCGTGGTTCACGTCGATCACCACGCTACCCCGAGGGTCCCGGGGCGCGTCCCGGACGAACCGACCAGCCGGCACCCCGGACGATCGCGACGACTCCACGTGCTTGTCCTTGAACACGAGCAGGTCCACGCCCAAGTCCTTCGGGTATCCACCGGCCCGGTGCGCGTAGTAGCACATCCGACTCGCGACGGCCAGCTCCAGCGTGCTCATGACCGTCTTCCCGCTGGCCTCCGGCGTGAAGACGATCGAGGCCTCCAGCTCCACGGCCAGCTGCGCGCACAGGGCGGAGGCCCCGACCGAGTCCGCGTCGATCAGCTCGATCACGTTCCCCGCCCCGAAGAAGAGGGGGGCGTCCGGGAACCGCCGCGCCACTTCCCACGCCCGGCGGAGGGACCGCAGCACCTCACCGGGCGGGTCGAGCAGCGGGTCCAGGATGTACTCCACCCCGACCCGCTCGCACCGCTCCACCAGATCCTCCAACTCTCGGAGCGCGGGCCCGATCCGCCGGGAGCGAGGGATGAGCACTACCGGCACCTCGTACTCCTCGGCCACGTTGATGGGCTCCTCCATCCCCGGACCCGCGCTGAGGATCAGCTGCGCCCCCGCCTCCACCCCGGCCTCGATCAGTCCCGCATCGCCCGCGTCCACGCTGACGGCGGCCCGTTTCCCCACCCTCTCCCGCACCTCCTCCACCACCTCCGACACGCGCCCCGGGTCGGCCTCGTGGAACCCAAGGTCCACGATCTCGGCCCCGCACCGCACCCGACGCTCCGCCTCCCGGGCCACCTCCTCCGGGTCCCGATCGTCGGCGAAGATCTCGGAGAGCACCCGGGGCCGACAGCCCCGCGCGATCCGGATCGGTCCCACGTCGACCCATCGGTCCTCGGGGATCTCCCGCTCCGCCTCCCGCAGCCGCCGTCCCATCTCCCGCAGGATCTCCTCCCGCAGCAGCTCGCACGCGGGCCGATCCTTGGCGGGCTCGAACCCCTCCTCCATCTTCCTGAGCACCAGGGGCAGGTCGCGGGCGTCCCGTGAGCTCAACCGGAAGTCCGCGCCGAGCTCCCGATCCAGGCGCTCGACGTCCCCGCGAAACAGCCCGGGCAGGAGCACGTAGTCGTACCTGGAGAGGTCCTCGCCGCGCAGGTGCCGGAGCACGAACCCGGTGGTCATCAAGGCGGCCACGTCGATCGGCAGCACCCGCACCTCGGCCCAGTCGAACTCGGCCGCGGCCCGCTTGACCGCGGGCGCCGCCTTGCGACCCGTCAGCAGCAGTACCCTCATCGGAGCTCCCCGAGCGCTTCCGGGATCTCACGCGGGTGGCGCAGCACGCGGACGCCCTCCATCCGCTTAAGCCGGGCGAGGTTCCGCGCGTCCACCTCCCGGATCCTCATCCGGTACGTCTCGCCGCCCCTGATGGCGCCCTCCGGGCATGCCCGCTCGCACGCGCCGCAGCCCTCGCACTCGATCAGTCGGATGAAGGCCTTGCCGTCCATCAGCTCGATCGCGTCGTTCGGGCAGGCGTCGACGCACCGCCCGCACCCGGTGCACCGGTCCCGGCGCACCATGTACGGGGTGATGGTCTCGATCACCTCGCCCGGCTCCCCGTAGTCGCAGGGGACCACGAGCACCGGCACGCCTCCCTTGCCCGCCTGGGCGACGGCGTTGGTGACCAGGGTGTCCGCGATCCCGTGAACGATCTTCGCCACCGTGTTCGAGGTAGTGGGGGAGACGATCAGGGCGTCGTACTTCCCCATCGCGAACCGTCCCACGATCGGGCAGCTGGCCCCCTCCTCGCGCTGCGTGAACACCTCCCGGTAGTGACCTCCCGGGCAGATCTCCCGCAGCTCCCGCCAGAGCCCGAACATGCGCACGACTTCCTCTCCAGCCTGACTGAGGAACGCGCTGACGCGATGCTCCCTCGCGAGCCGTCGCATGGTGCGGAACGTCTCGACCAGAAGGTGGGCCGCCCCGGTGATGGCCCAGCCCAGGCGCAGGGACAACCCGCCCACCCGAAAAAACGGGGATTAGTAGGCCAGAAGCAGCAGGGGCACCAGCAGCACGCAGGCGAAGATGGCGCCGCAGATCATGCCCCAGAACCGGTTCGCGTTGAGTCCGAAGAACAGGCGGGCGTCCCTACCGAAGAACTGCGAGGAGTCGCGCACGTCGTTCACGTAGTGCTCGGCGCGGTCGGTGTCCGCCATCGCGGGGGCGCCGATGATGACCTCCTTCAGCTCGGAGCCGCCCTCCTCGGCCATGTCCGGCTCACCCCCGCAAGCTAAATCCTGGGAGCCTTTTCAACGTTGCGACACCGGGCGATGAGGAGGTGGGCCCGACGGATCGGTGACGACGGCTGGCGTTCCCCGAGCCCCCTACGCCTCCAACACACCGCCGGGCAGCACCCGCACGACGTCACCGGTGCTCAGCCGCTCCACCGGGTCCCGGTCGGGTCGGTGCAGCAGGGGCACCCGGCCCAGCACGCACCCCACGATGAGGATCGGCTCCGCCTCCCGGACGACGATCGCCGCCGGCGCCCGACCCCGCTCGGCCAGCTCCATGATCACGTACGACCCCACCGTCGACCCGCGACCCCCGGGCAGCACGAGCACCTTCCCGGTCACCCGCTCCCCGTGCAGCTCGTGCGTCGGATCGACCACCTCGCCCGTCTCCGGGTCCACGCCCCCCAGGAACGACAGCCGCTGCCGCGAGACCAGGGCCTCCGCCTCGATCTCCTCCTCAACGTCCACCACCGGCTCGCACTCGATGCGCAACCCCTTCACCCCCTCGGGGGGACCACCATCCCGTACGAGATCGACGAGCGGGGCGTGGCGCACGAGATCGACGAGCTCGACCTGGACATGATCGAGGAGCCGGAGGATCTCGCCGTCATCCCACCGTCCGAGCGGGCCGGACCCTGCGGAAACGCGTGCGTGTTCTGCTACATCCCGCAGAACCCGCCCGAGGTGCTCCGGGAGCACGGCGGGCGGGTCGGCACCACCCGACACGACACGCTCAACGACCCCGACCTGGAGCGACGCATCGAGACCGCCCGGGACCGGTACCCGGACCTCCGGCTCCGGGTCGTGGACACGGCCGGGAACGTGGGCCTGGACGGGGAGCGGCTCGAGTCGCTCGCGGCCGCCGGCCTGGACGAGCTCCAGCTGTCCCTGCACACGACCAACCCGAGGACGCGCGTCCGCCTGATGCGGAACCCGGAGGCGGACCGGGTGATCGAGCTCCTGCCGCGGTTCGAGGAGGTCGGTATCGACCTGATCGCGGACCTGGTGCTGACCCCGGGATATAACCTCCGGGAGCTCCCCGAGACCTGCCGGCGGCTGGAGGAGGCGGGGGCCCGGCAGGTTCGGGTGTTCCCCGTGGGCGGCACCCGACTCGCCCGGGGCTTCCGGTTCCCGACGGAGGAGGAGCTCCGGTGGATGTGGGAGACCGCCCGGGAGCTGGACCGGGAGCTGGACCTGGAGGTGGTGCCCGCCCCGACGATCCGGGCGCTCCTGGGCGAGCCGGCCTGCGAGCCTCCGGAGCTGCCCGAGCCGGACGTGGAAACCTACCTGGTGGTGGGGGAGCTGGCGGCCCCCATCTTCGAGCCGGCGGTCCGGAACCTGGAGAGCGTGGAGCTGGTGGTGGTCGAGAACCGGGTGTTCGGGGGCGTGATCGGGGCCTCCAGCCTGCTGACCGCCAAGGACGTGCTCCGCGAGGTGCGCAGGGTGGAACCTCGGAGCGACTGCCCGCTGCTGATCCTACCCGACGCCATGTTCGGACCCGACGGGAGGACCCTGGACGGGATGCCCCGGGAGGAGCTGATCGGCCGCCTCGCCGCGCTCGGGTTCACCGTGATCACCTGCCGGACGCCCGATGAGGTGGCCCGGGTCCTGGCCGCCCCGGCCCCGTGGTGACCGGGGGTGAGGCGCATGGAACCCCGCGTGTGCGTGCTCTCCGGGGGCACCGGAACCCCCAAGCTGCTGCGTGGACTGCGGGAGTTGGAGGCGGACTTCTTCGTGATCGTGAACACCGGGGAGGACCGAGAGCTGCTGGGCCTCCACATCTCCCCGGACGTGGACACGGTCCTGTACACCCTGGCCGGCATCGTCAACGACGAGACCTGGTACGGGGTCGACGGCGACTCCTTCCGCGGTCACGAGTTCCTGAGGGAACGGTTGGGCGTGGACGAGTCGCTGCGGATCGGGGACGTGGACCGCGCGTTCAAGCAGTATCGCACGTACCTGATGAAGTGCAAGGGGATGCGGCTGTCGGAGGCCGTGGACGAACTCCGCCGGCGCCTCGGGATCCGGTGGAAGGTGTACCCGATGACCGACGACCGCGTCGTCACGATCATCGTAACGGACGAGGGTGAGATGCACTTCCACGAGTTCTGGGTGGAGCGGCGCGGCCAGCCGTCGGTCGACGACGTCCGGTACGACGGGTCGGAGGAGGCGTCCGCCCCCTCCGAGGCCGTGGACGACCTGCTGCGGTCGGACGCCGTGCTCATCGGGCCCAGCAACCCGGTGACCAGCATCGGGCCCATCCTCTCCATCTCGGACCTTCGGCACGCCATCCGGGAGAAGCCGGTCGTGGTCGTCTCGCCCTTCATCGGGAACGAGCCCGTCAGCGGGCCGGCCGGGAAGCTGATGCGGGCCGTGGGGTTCGAGCCCAACGTGCGCGGCCTGATCGACTACTACCGGGGCTGGGGGATCGATCCGGACGTGCTGATCATGGACGAGCGGGACGACGTGGAGCCGCCCGAGGACGTGGAGGTGGTCCGCACGGACACGATCATGAAGAAGGAGGAGGACTCCATCCGGCTGGCCAAGGAGGTAATGAGCGTCCTCCGGGAGGTTTCACGGGCTTGAAGAGGCGCTTGGTGGCTGTCCTCCTGACCGCCCTCGCCCTGGCCACCACGGCGCTCGGGGTCGGATGGTACATGCTCTCCGGACCTGGGGAGCCCCAGATCCCGGTCAAGGCTCGGGTCAAGCTGCCGAAGCCGATGCAGATGGACATGCCCCTCTCCGAGGCGCTCGAGAAGCGCCGCTCCATCCGGAAGTACCGGCCCGAGCCCCTCACGCTCCGGGAGCTCTCCACCGTGCTGTGGGCCGCGCAGGGGATCACCGACCCCCGGGGCTTCCGCACCGCGCCCAGCGCCGGGGCCCTGTACCCGCTCCGCGTCTTCGTGGTGGTCAAGAACGTGAAGGGGCTCGAGCCCGGCATCTACGTGTACGACCCCAAGACCCACACGCTGGGGCTCGTCAAGCGGGGCGACTTCCACCTGCAGCTGCAGCGGGCGTGCCTGGACCAGGAGTGGGTCGGCCAGGCCGCCGTGAACCTCGTCATCGTGGGGTACGAGCGCGTCCTGCGACCCCGGTACGGCGACCGCTCCTTCCGGTACATGGCCCTGGAGGCCGGTCACGTGGGCCAGAACATCTACCTGGCGTGCACCGCCCTGGGCCTCGGGACCGTGGCCGTCGGCGCCTTCCACGACGAGGAGGTGAAGCGGATCCTCGGGATCCGGGCCGAGGACGCGGTCCCCCTGTACGTGTTCCCCATCGGGCGCCGGTGAGCTTGGGCGTGCGCGTGCGCGACACCGTGCGCTACCGGGGCCTGAGGCTGCTCGTGTTCGAGCACGTGTACCCGCCCTCCGACGACTCCTTCCTCCTCGCCGAGCACCAGGGCGTCGCGCGCGGGGACCGCGTGCTCGACGTCGGCACCGGGTGCGGCATCCAGGCCCTCGTGGCGGCCGACCGGGGCTGCGAGGTCACGGCCGTCGACGTGAACCCCGCCGCCGTCCTCTGCACCCGATGGAACGCGCGGCTGAACGGGCTGCGGGTCCGCGCGCTGGAGGGGGACCTCTTCGAGCCCGTGGAGGGCGAGCGCTTCGACGTGGTGCTGTTCAACCCACCCTACCTGCCGGCCGGGGAGCTCCCTCGGGACGACCCCCTCTCTGCGGCCACCGAGGACCCGGCCGTGATCGAGCGCTTCCTGCGCGGGCTGGCGGACCGGCGGGTGGAGTGGGAAGAGGCCCGGATCGTCGTCTCCACGCTGACCCCGGAGGAGCACCTCCGACCCCTGGACCGGTTCGAGGTGGAGACCGTGGCCCGACGGCGCCTGTTCTTCGAGGAGCTTAAGGTCCTGGCGCTGAGACCCTGACGCGGGGGCGGCCCGGTTGTACGTGCTCGTCTACTCGACCGCCGGCGACCGGGAGGAGGCGAAGCGCATCGCCCGACGGCTGATCGAGGAAGGCCTGGCCGCCTGCGTCAACATCTGGCCGATCGAGTCGGTGTACGAATGGGAGGGGGAGGTGGAGGAGGACGAGGAGGTGGCCCTCCTCGTCAAGACCACCGCGGAGAAGGCGGAGCGGGTGGTTCGCAGGATCGTGGAGCTGCACTCGTACGACGTGCCGGCGGTCCTGGTCGTACCCGTGCTGGGCGGTCACGAGGAGTTCCTCGAGTGGATCAAAGAGCAGGTCTCATGAGCGCTCCCGGAGCAGCCTCAGCACCCAATCCAGCTTTCGTTCCGCCTCCTCCCACGCCCGCCGGACCCGCTCCTTCATCTCCTCGAAGTCCTCCGGGTGCTCCTCCCCGATGACCTCCTTCACCTTGGTGTAGGCGGACTCCCGGAACTTGACGTCCACGCGCTCCTCCCGGCCCTCACGCTCCAGGTAAACGCCCTCCCCCTCCTCCACCCGGCCCACCACGTCCGCCCTGACCCCGGCATCCTCCAGCACCTCCACGCAGCGCTCCGCCACCTCCTCCGGCGCCACGACCATCAGCATGTCCAGCGAGAGGCCCAGGTAGTCGATTCCCAGCTCGTCGAGCATCTTCATGACCCGCTCGTTCACGAGGTCGCGGACCCGTTCCTCCTCGAAGACCAGGCGCACCCCGGCGGTCTCGGAGATCTCCGTCGCGTCCCCGCGGATTCCACCGTTCGTGATGTCGGTCATGGCGTGCACCTCGGGCAGCAGACCGGCCTCCCGGAGCGCCTCCACCGCGCGGACGAAGTCCACGTTCAGCGTCTCCCGGACCACGTCGTAGTACCCGTGGTAGATCGCCGTCGTGGAGATTGTACCGCCGCCCGCCCCCTCCGTGAGCACGATCAGGTCCCCAGGCTCGGCCCCCCGCCTGGGTGTCAGCTCCTCCGGCCTGGCGGCCCCCACGCACGCCACGCCCGCGACGAGCCTCCTCCCGTGCACCATGTCCCCGCCGACCCGGAGCGTGCTCCCCGCCAGGATCGGGACTCCCGTGGCCGCGCAGACGGCCGCGACCCCGGCCGTGAAGTCGAACAGCCGCCCCACGTCCCCGTCGTCCGCCAGGTGCAGGTCGACCAGCACCCCGACCGCCCTCGCCCCGTTGACCAGCACGTCCCGCATGGCCGCCCGCGTCGCGTGGAACCCCGCCAGGAACGGAAACTCGCTCAGCCGGGAGTGCATCCCGTCCACGGCGCTCACCAGCACCCGCTCGTCCTCCCCGAGCCGCACGGCCCCGGCGTCGTCCCGCTCCTCCGGGGACACCAGCGCGCCCTCGGCCGCCCGGGCGGCCAGCCGGGTCAGCAGCTCGTGCACGAAGAAGTCACCCTCACCCCGGGACCCCACGCCCATCTCTCCCATCGTGACCCCGGAGGACGGGGGGCGCAGTAGCCGCCCCAGCTCCCCGTCGAGCCCGTGAGCGCGGCGCACGTGCCTTACCTCGTCCAGAACCGCGGACGCGAACTCCCTTACCCGCTCCTCCGACCAGTCCCGCTTCCAGATCCGAACGAGCCGCTCCAGCAGCTCCCGAACCTCCCCTTCGCCGGACCCGGACTCAAGCAGATGCAGGGCCAGACCCTCCAGGTCCATCGCTCACCCGCCCCGAGACAGCCCGGTGAGCTCGGAGATCACCCTGTCCAGGGACCAATCCCGGGCCTCCTCCGGGAGCCTCCCGGCCCGCTTCAACAGCTCCCCCATCAGCTCCGCCGCGAGCATCCTCAGGGCCCGGGTGACCCGGGGCTTCCCCGTGGAGACCGCAAGCAGGGCGTCCCCGCTCCTCAACACCGACGGGAACCTCACCCTGGGATTTCGAACGTCCACCCGGTTGACCAACGGTAGCTCCCGCTCCAGCCGCTCGTTCAGCCCCGGATCGTCCGTCGCCGCCACGTACAGGTCGGCCGGGGGCAGGTTCTCCGGGGACTCGACCCGACGCCGCAGGTGGCCCACGCCCAGCTCCCTCACCCAACCCGGCCGGTCGGGTGAGACCACGGTCACGTCGACGCCCAGGTCCACCAGCGTGCGGGCCTTCCGGCGGGCCACGGACCCCGCACCCACGACCACCGCCCGGTCCACCCGCACCACCAGGGGGACGTAGGGCATTCGGACGGCCCCCTACACGTTCGGGATCTTACGGTCCCACTTCGGCTCCTTGAGGAGCTTCTGGCCGTACACCCTTCGGCGCCGCTCCGGACTCATCCGGAGCAGCTCCCGAACCAGCTCCGGCGCGTCCTTCGGCTGGATCCGCAGGCTCGGGTTGAGCCGGGGTGTCCCCACCACCCCGTGCACGTCCACCGGGATCACGCCCAGGTACTCCCCGCTGCCCATGTCGAACGAGGAGGCGAGGCCCAGGCTGGCCTCCCCGCGCAGCAGGGTCCGCTGCACGGCCTCGAACCCGCACACGTACTCCCGCACCGAGGGTTCCACGATCTCGTACCCTTGCATCTCCAAGATCTCCCTCAGCTCCTTGTCGTGCCGACGGGCCGCCCCGCACCGGCGCTCCGGCATCACGATCCTCCGGGTCCCGCGCGCCTCCGGGACGGGCTCGGTCTCACCCGGCTCCTCCTCCTTCACGTCTGGGAACAGCTCGAACACCCTGTCGATGGTCTCCTCCGGGCCGCCAACGACCAGCACGTCGTCCCCCGGCCGCGCCCTCACCAGCTGCGCCACCCAGGGCGTGATGCACGTGGAGGACAGGCACCCCTCCGGGGTCACCGTGCCCGTGATCGCGTTGCCGTTCACGCTCGTCTTGAAGCCGATCAGCCGCTTCAGCTCGAAGTGCAGGTGCATGGGGGCGTGACCGGTCCGGAACACGTAGATCCGGTCCGGCTCCCCCATGAACAGCCACCGTGGGTCCAGCTCGTCGGTCGCGTCCACGAACACCGTCAACGCCCGGCGGCCCCGGTCAGGTACATCGCGGGCCCGTAGGCCGGGATCATCCGGTCCGGGACTCCTCGAGGCTCCCGGCCCAGCCCGAACTCGGAGCGCCGGGGACCCATCCCGATCACCTCCTCCACCTCGTCCCACCCCATCGGGGCGACGTTGCAGCACCCGTGACCGCCGTCCCGGTACACCTCCTCGTTGCTCAACCGCCCCTCCACGAACGCCCGGACCTGCTCCTCGAACCGGGACCGGTCGAGCTTCCGCGAGTGGTGCTCGTACACCCCCACCACGCGCTCATCCTCGAACAGGAAGGCCGTCACGTGACCCGTCCCGTAATCGATCACCAGCAACCGCTCCGCCTCCGACTCCACCCGCCCCAGCATGGCGACCGGCAGCTTCGAGTCCATGACCAGCGGCTCGACCCCGATCCGCTCCAACTCCTCGTAGGCCGCCCGCAGCCTCGGGAAGCTCCTGGGAGGACGCTCCCGGAACACCATTTCCTCGGGCCGGCACCCGCCCTCTCCCAGGTACCTCCGGAACAGCCGCTCGAACCGGTGCCGCCGGTTGGACTCGTAGTCCGGGTGGTACCCGTGATCCTGCACGCACGCCGCCACCCACCGCAGATCCTCCAGCTCCACCCCCTCCCCCTCCAGGAACCCGAGCAGCCGGCGCGCGCGGAAGTCGTAGGTTTCGATCGTCCTCACCCCGTCCGGCAGCCCCTCCCGACCCTCGACCAGCTCCAGTCCCTCCATCCGTCGCAGCTCCTCCACGTCGTTGCTCAGGGTGAGCGCGGCGGGCAGCTCCGCGTAAACCCTCGTCCCGGACTCCATCAACCGGCGGAGCTCCCGGGTGAAGGGCCCACCGCCCATCGGCCGGCCCACCAGCCCGAGCGCCTCCGGCGGGGACCCTCGGAGGCGGCGCAGCCGCCGGGCCAGCACCGAGGTCCTTGAGGGTAGCACGAGCCGCGCCGAGTACTCCGGATCACCCGTGTAGGCGACCACGTCCGTCGTGCCCACGCCCACGTCGATCACGACGCACTCGGCGCTCCACGGGGGGGACGCGGGTTCCACGGAACTCCTCCCCCCGCATCGCCCGAAGCAGGTCCACCCGGCTCGCGGCGCTGACGACCCGCAGCTCCACCCCCTCCTTTAACGCTACCCGCGGCGCCCACGGGTCGACGGCGGTCCACCGACCCTCCAGCTCCCCGGCCGGCACCTCCCGCAGCACCCGCCCCCGCTTGTCCAGCACGCCCGGCACGTCCTTGGCGTAGACCACCCGCTCGGCGCCCACCCGCCCCGCGACCCAGGCGGCGATGGCGTCGGACGTCACGTCCCACGAGTGCGGCAGCGGGTCCCGCTCCCGCAGCACCCGGTACGGCAGCAGCACCGACTTCCCCTCCACCCGAAGATCCTCGGTGCAGGGCAGATCCAGGAGCTCGGAGAGCACCAGGCCGAGCTGATCCATGGCCAGGATGGCGGCCCAGTGCGCCGCCTCGTCGGAGAACCCGAGCTCTCGCTGCGCCCGCCGAACCGCGTCCGAGAACCGCCAGCCCCCGGGCACCACCAGCAGCTCTCCCTCGAAGTCCCGAACGGCCTCCCGCACGACCCCGGCGTGCTTGACGACGCCCGTGCCGGCCTTGAGCACCACCCTCAACGCGACGCCAACCCTTCGAGCTTCTGGCGAAGGATGCGAACGTCGGTGCGCTCGGTCTCGTCGTCGGAGCGCTCCTCGTACCTCCGGAGCTCCCTCAGCGCGCACTCCACGTCGTCGCAGCGCTCGTAGACCTCCTCCACGATCTCACGGGCCCGCCCGGCGTCCTCCAGGTAGGGACGGGCCTCCACGTAGGCCAGCATCAGGAGGTCCCTCAACCCGCTCGAGGACAACGTCCCGCACCACCCTGATCACCATCCTCGCCGCCTTCCTCGCCTCCTCGGACATGCGCTCCCCGGGGCCCACGTGAACGGGGGCGAACCCGATCAGCAGTCGCACGTTCAGCCGGGCCAGCCCGACCCGGTGACCGTCGACCCACCACTCGGGCTCCGGATCCCGAACGACGGCGACCGTCCCGGGCTCGAACCCGCCCACCACGGCGTCAACCAGCACCACCGGGTCGTCGCTCGGTGGGAGCCTCTCCAACCAAACCCCCGCCGGGACGGCCCGGAACCCCGGCGCCCGGAGCGGGGCGAGCCGTCGGGCCACGTAGTACCCGAACGCGTCGTCGCCGGAGGCGGGGTTGCCCAGGCCCACCAGGGTGAACCGGTCGGGCAGCGACCGCCGAAGCGTCTCCCTCAGCCCCCGCACTCCCTCACCACCCGGGCCACCAGGCGCAGGAACTCGGTGACGCGGTCCGCCGTCAGGTGCGGCATCATCACGATCCGGACGCCGAGCGGGTTGGAGGAGATCGACACCTTCCAGCCGTGCCGCTCGGCCTCCTTGAGCAGCCTCTCGGCGGCGTCCCTTCCGTTCAGCAGCACGTTGGCCAAGTTCAGGTGCGGCGGGTCCACGGCCGGCTCGAGCCCGAGGTCCTTGGCCGCGTCCACGACCCTCAGGGTCTCCCTGTAGCAGGCGAGGGCGATGCGCTCGTACCCCTCCTCACCCAAGGTCAGGATGTTCGCGTACAGGGCCAGAACCGGGGCCCCGGGCCGGGTCCCGACGATCGTGAACTGGCGCGAGCCCCCGCCGGAGAGGTACGGGGCGTGGACCTCGATCTCGCGCGGGAGCTCCCCGTCCCGGAAGATGATCCCGCCGGCGGGGGGCGGGACGAGGCCCATCTTGTGCGGGTCCACGGTGACGGAGGTGACGCCCTCCAGGTCGAACCCGAACCTCGGCAGGTCCCGGTACCGCCGCAGGAACGGGGCCACGAACCCGCCGAACGCCGCGTCCACGTGGAGCGGGATCCCGCGGTCCTCGGCGACGTCGGACAGGGCCTCCACGTCGTCCACGGACCCCGTCTCGGTGGTCCCCACGATCCCGACGATCAGGGCGGTGTCGCGGGTGATGAGGTCCTGAACGGCGTCCACGTCCACCCGGTACTCCTCGTCTACGGGCGCCTCGACCAGCCGCATCCGGAGCATGCGGGCCGCCTTCTCGAAGGAGAAGTGCCGGGTCTCGGGCACGATGATCTCGCGCCCGCCCGTCGCCTCCCGGGCGGCGTAGGCGGCCAGCACGTTGGCCTCGGTGCCGCCGGAGACGATGGCCCCCACGGCCTCCTCCGGGGCCGGGTGGTCGAGCAGGACCCGCGCCATCCACCGGACGCACTCGCGCTCCGCCTCGGCGGCGTTCGGAAACAGGTAGGGGTCGCCCAGGTTCACGTGCAGGGCCTCGCGAAAGACCCGGCGGGCGACGGGGTGGGGCTCCGTGCACATCGATCCCAGAACGGTCCCGTCCGAGTATCGGGAGTCGCGCTCCAGGATCACACGTACTCGATCCGGTACTTCACACCCCTCTGATCCGCCCTCCTCTTCGCCCGATGCAGCATGGAGGAGGAGAGTACCACCAGCACCCTCATCCCCTTCGCGGCGGCGATGAGGGCCCCGCTGATCACCCCGAACTTCAGGTCCGGTTCCACCTCCAGCATGTTCAGCGCGGCCCGGGCGGTCGTGCCCGCCGCACCGATCAGGTCGTAATCCTCCTCCTCGACCAGCCGCTTCAGCTTCTCCAGGTCGGCCTTCCTCGTCCCGCCCTCGCGGGCGCTCGGCACGCATACGAACACCACCTCCCCGCGCTCGAGCCCCGGGATCTCTCCCTCGATATTCGTGACGGGGACGTCCTGCCCCTCCTTCGCGTCCGCCTTCGCCACCGCCCGGGCCGTCGTCTTCCGGCTCTTGGACGCGTACAGGAGTCCGTTCTCCATGTACAGGTACACCGTGTCCCCCTCCTCGATGTCCTCGGCGGCGATGGCCGCCCACGTCATCCGGCGCCCCAGCTCCTCCGCCACCCGGGTGGAGAACCGGCGGATGTTGTTCACCGCCTCCATCGCCCGCTCCGCGCCCCGGTTCGTGAGCGCGTACTCCGCCCGACCACGCTTCTCCACGTAGCCCTCCTCGACGAGCTCCTTCACGTAGTTGTGCACGGCCTGCAGCGAGACGCCCAGCTCCTCCCCGATCTCGCCCAGGTGCACCCGGGGCTGCTTCAGACCGATGTAGGCGAGGATCAGCGTCTTCATCAGCTCCCGACGGTCCTTCAGCTCCTCGGGCACGGAGACCTCCAACCCGTTACTCCCCCTCCGTCGACACGACCGTCAGCCGGGCCTGCTCCACGCCCTTGATCCCGCGGATCCGCTTCGCCACCTCCGCGATGCGCTCGCCCGGACCCCTCATGAGCAGGATCTCCAGGCACTTCTCGTCCGAAACGTGCACGTGAAGCGTGGTGATGATCACGTCCGTGAAATCGTGCTGCACCTTCACCAGCTCCGGCTCCGCCCGCTCGTGACGGTACACGTAGGAGAGGACGCCGTAGTACTCACCCTTCAACCGATCCGTCCATTCGATGCGCTGCAGGTACTCCCTCAACGCCTGCCGGAAGATCTCCGAGCGGCTCGCGAAGTACCCGGACGCGATCAGCTCGTTCACCCGCTCCAGGAGGCCCTCCGGCACCGTGACCGAGGTGCGCACCAGGTTCTCCTCGGACCGACCCGACCGCTCCACACTCGAGCACCCCCGGCGCTCCCCACCCTCAGGTAATACTTAGTAACACCAACCGGTGGTCACCACCTTTTAACCGCTTCGAGGCTGGTCAGCGCCATCAGGGTCGCCAGCTCGCACAGGTCCTCCCGCAGCACCAGACCGGAGGAGAGGACCCCCACGGCGCCCGACCGCCGACCCACCTCGCTCACCCCGGCGAGCTCGGAGAACGCCTCCCCCACCTCCTCCCCTTCCAGCGCCCGTCGACGCACCTCCTCCGGCAGCTGAAAGCCCGGGCTGGTCCCCACCGCCTCCCGCCCCTCCGGGTCCCTCAGCACGGCCACGTGCAGGTCCACGTGCGTCTCCCCCACCTCCACCAGGCCCGCCTCCAGGCCGACCGCGTAGCACCCCTCCTCCCAC
This sequence comes from Methanopyrus sp., assembly GCF_053997775.1. Classification (NCBI taxonomy): domain Archaea; kingdom Methanobacteriati; phylum Methanobacteriota; class Methanopyri; order Methanopyrales; family Methanopyraceae; genus Methanopyrus; species Methanopyrus sp. Next base: position 21,384 of record NZ_JBMXXF010000025.1, on the reverse strand, counting down.
GCCCCCCGCGCCCGGTTACGCGCCCCCCGAACGACCTCCCTCCACCCCACGGGCTGGTCCGACACGCCCGACTCCACCTCCGTCCCCTCAACCTCCACCTCCCGATCCGGGAAAAACCGCAGGAACGCGCGCCGCACCCCGCGCACCTTCACCGGATTCTCACTCCCCACCCGAACGCGCACCGCCCTCCCCCCGCCTCAGCTTGGTCGAGGAGATCCGCTCACCGTCGCGATCCAGCACGAAGGGAACGACGACGATCGCCAGCGGATCGAGGCCGCGCTTCCGGCGCTTCTCGTTGATCTCCACGGCCACGGGCTCGGTCTCCGGGCTCACCACGATCGCCTCGAGCTCGGGGTCCTCCAGGGTGATCCCGTACCGATCGTCCAGCGGCACGATCTCCACCCTGTCCTCCGCACCCCGCTCCCGCACGAACCGCCGAATCCTCCGCACCCGACGCTCGTAAGGCTCCACGCCCCGCTTGCCCTCCCGGCGCACGAACGCGTCCGTGGTGACCCCGATCACGACGCGCTCGCCCAGGCGCAGGGCCACGGAGAGGATTCGACGGTGACCCGGGTGTAGTCGGTCGAACGTGCCCCCTACGGCCACCTTGGAGAACCTCCTCAACCCTCCCCACCCAGGATGTCCATGATGGATCTAAGCGCCTCCCCCACCTCCAGGAACCCGTGCCGCAGCTCCCGAAGCACCCGTTGGATGGAGGCGCGGCGGAGGTGCGGGTGCCGCTCGTGCACCTGGTGCAGCAGCGGGCAAGAGTACCGGTACTCGTGAAACCCGTCCAGCTCCGCCTCGACCAGCCGTCGCAGCTCGAACTTGGTCTTGGCCAGCGCGGCGGGCACGTGCAGCCTCAGTCGGTCCCCGTCCCGCTGCACGCAGTGGCTCCCCGTCGGCAGCCCGTCCCCGAAGGCCACGACGTCGGTCCCCGCGTGCCTCACGGCGAGCCTCCGGATCCGGTCGTTGCAGCGCCCGCAGGGGTGGATGCGCCCCTCCTCCAGGGACCGTCGGACGATGTCCGAGAAGTCCGACTCGATGAACCGGGGCTCGGCGTCGAGCCACCGGGCGAGGAGCTCGACGTTCTCCCGCATCTTCCGCGGGAGGATCATCGGCCCGGGGTCCACGGTCAGCGGCTCAACCTCGTAGCCGAGCTTGCGGAGGATGAGCGCGGAGGCGGTGCTGTCGTAACCCCCGGAGACGGCCACCGTGATCCGGTGCCCGCACGGCTCCAGTCCCTCCCACTCCTCCCAGAAGTCCCAGCGCCGCTCCCCCAGCAGCCGCTCCCGCTCGAGCCGAATCCCGTGAAGGATCCGCTCCAGCTCCGGGACGCGCTTGAGTGCCCGCTCCACGGCCTCCCGCGCCAGCTTCAGCCGGTAGAGGCGCGTCCTCAGGTCCGTCCAGGCTTGAACCACCACCCGCTCCAGATCCAGCTCCTCACGGAGCCGCCCCGCCACGTATCCCCCGGGTCCGATGAAGTACGACATGTCCGAGCGGTCGGCGCCGACGATGACGAGCGTTCCGTCCTCCCACCGAACGTCAACCACCTTGGGCTCGGTCCGGCTCTTCGCGCCCGCCTCCCTTCTCAGCCTCTCCACCCTTTTCATCAGCTTCCTCCGCTCCCTCCTCACGCCGCATACCCCAGCGCACGGCCTTCGGCTCCTGACGGTACACCAGGCTTTCCTTCCGCTCCGGGGAGAACTCCCGCACGATCTTCGCGACCCGCTCGGCGTCCCGCACCATCACGACCAGCGAGTGATCGTCCGAGAGCAGCTTGGACCGGCCCTCGATCACCTCCACGGCGTCGCCGAACACGTCCTTGATCGTGTCCACCACGATGTACTTGTCCTCCCCGGACACGTGGATGCAGCCGGTTTCCTTGTTGTAGTACACCTCACCGTTGAGACCGGACTTGGCGATGGCTTTCATGACAACCTCGGCCAGCCTCCTCGTGACCTGCTTGCGGCTCAAAATTTTAACCGCCAGCTCCGCCTCCAGGTCCCCGGCGACGACCCGAACGCGGTCCCCCACCTCCGTCCCGCTCCGCTCGATCGTGCCCGCGGGCAGCTCCACGATCTCCTCCGCCGCCTCCCGGGGGACGTACACGCGCCAGGGGCGGAGGTTCTCGACGGCGTCCACCACCTCGCCGTCGCGCAGGAAGAGCACGTCGATGGGGAACCGCATGAAGAACGTGTGGATCGCGCAGGTTCTCCGGCCGGGGCGGGAGGGTCGGAGGATCATCCCCTCCCCGAACTCCAGGCGCCGGCGGAACATCAGCCCCCGGAGCCGGCGCAGGAAGGTGTCCGCCACCTCGGCCCGGTGGGCCAGCACCACGCCCCGGCTCTCGTTGATCACGGCGGCCCTCAACGCGACGGCCCCCGCGGGGGATCGTTCGATGTCGATCGAGCGGACGGTCCGGCGGATCGTCTCCTGCCTCGAGGTTAAAGCGGTGGTCGCCGACTTCGACGCGGACGTGAGCGTGCCCACGATCCGCGTCCCGGCGGACCTGCTGGACTCCGTGGGTCCCGTGGAGGCGTGCGCCCGGGCGGGGGTGCGGGCCGGGGACTTCATCCTCCTGGCCTCCCGACGGACGGTCACCGTCACCTACCGGCCCGTTCGGACCGAGGAGGAGCGGCTCGCCCGGTTGGACTCGTACCGGGTCGTCAGCCGGCTGCTCTTCCTGCTCACCGAGCTCGCGCTGGAGGGGGTGGAGGGGGACCGGGTGGGCACGCTGTGCGTGGTCTCCGACGAGGCCCGCGGGATGTACCGCACCACGCTGCCCCTCCGCGTGGAGAACGTGAACGTCATGACGGAGGAGGGGGGCCGCGTGCTCAAGGCGCTGTCCCGGCTGGACGGGGCGATCGTGGTCAACTCGGACGGCCGGGTGGAGGCCGTCGGCGCCATCTTCGACGTCAGCTCCGAGAGCGTGCGCCCCGGGCTCGGGGCCCGGCACACCACGGCGCTGCACGTGTCCCGGGAGCTGAACTGTCCCGTAATAGTATTATCAGAATCCGGCCGGGTGCGGCTCTACTATCGAGGCCGGGAGGTCCTGGAGGTGCCGGCCCGGAGCGCGCCCCGGGGGCCGAGCGTGGATGACGAGGAACATCGTGGTGAGCACGCTGCCCGAGAGCCCGTTCACGGGCGGGAAGGTGGAGATCGTGGAGCGTAAGGGCGTGGGCCACCCGGACAGCCTGGCCGACGGGATCGCCGAGAGCGTGTCCCGGGCCCTGTGCCGGGAGTACCTAGAACGGTTCGACCGTATCCTCCACCACAACACGGACGAGGTCCAGCTGGTCGCGGGGGAGGCCAAGCCCGAGTTCGGCGGCGGCGAGGTCATCCGACCCATTTACATCCTGATCACCGGCCGGGCGACGGCGTACGTAGGCGACGAGGAGGTCCCGGTCGGCACGATCGCCCTGCGGGCCGCCCGCGAGTACCTGGACGAGACGGTCCGACACCTCGACGTCGACCGGCACGTCGTCCTGGAGCCCAAGATCGGGCACGGGTCCGCGGACCTGAGGGACGTGTTCGAGCGCGGCGAGGAGGTCCCGCTGGCGAACGACACCTCGTTCGGCGTGGGCTTCGCCCCGCTCACGACGACGGAGCGGCTGGTCTACGAGACGGAGCGGTTCATCAACTCGGACCGGCTCAAGAAGGAGCTGCCGGAGGTGGGCGAGGACGTGAAGGTCATGGGGCTCCGCGAGGGCGACACCATCGAGCTCACCATCGCCGCGGCCATGGTCTCCCGGCTGATCGACGACCTGGACCACTACGTCTCCGTGGTAGAGGAGCTGAAGGACCGGGTTAAGGACCTCGTCGCCGAGCTCGCCCCGGACGCGGACGTCACCGTGCACGTCAACACGGCGGACGACTACGAGCGCGGCACGGTGTACCTCACCGTCACCGGCACGTCCGCCGAGCAGGGCGACGACGGGTCCGTGGGCCGAGGCAACCGGGTGAACGGGCTGATCACCCCGTGCCGACCCATGAGCATGGAGGCGGCGGCCGGGAAGAACCCGGTCAACCACGTGGGCAAGCTCTACAACGTGCTCGCGCACCGGATGGCGCGCCGAATCTACGAGGAGACGAGCGCGGACGAGGTGTACGTCCGCCTACTGAGCCAGATCGGCCGCCCCATCGACGATCCGAAGACCGTGGACGTCCAGCTGGTCGGCGACGTCGACCGCGAGGACGTGAGGCGGGCGGAGCGGGTCGCCGAGGAGCTGCTGGACGGCGTCACCGAGCTCACCCGGGAGTTCGTGGAGGGTAAGGTGGAGGTGTTCTAAAGCCGGTGGTGCGGCCCGTCCGCCGGCTCGAACCCCCCGATCGCCCTCCCCCGCTCGATCTCGCCGACCAGGTTCGTCCGCATCAGCCGCTCCACCTCCCCCAGGTCGTCCGTCTCGTTGAGCACGTACATCAGCTTCACGTACGCCACCTCCGGCAGCATGTCCTCCCCCGGAATCACCCCAGCCGCTCGGAGCAGCCGCCCCGTCCGGTACACGTTCATGTTCACCCGACCGTACAGGCACTGCGAGGTCATCACCACCGCCACCCCCTCGTCCACCGCCCGCTCGATGGAGTCCAACCACCGCTCCGACACGTGACCCAGCCCCGTCCCCTCCAGCACGATCCCCCGGTACCCCCGGTCCACGTAGAAGTCCAGGACCTCGGGCCCCATGCCCGGGGCGAACTTCACCAGCGCGACCCGCTCCTCGAACCCCCCCGACAATTCCGGCTCACCGTCCTCCGGCTCCCGGTAGTCCTCCCGCAGGTACTCGACCTCCGGGTTACGGAGGTCCCGCACGTCCACCCGAGCGATCGGCAGCGACTCGATCGAGCGGAACGCGTCCCGGCGCGAGGTGTGCATCTTCCGCACGCGCACGCCCCGGTGCACCAGGCAGACCTCGTCCGCCGTCCACCCGTGCATGCACACGGTGACCTCGCCCACCTCGCCCTCGCCCGCGAACCGGCACGCGGCGATCAGGTTCGACGCCGCGTCCGAGGAGGGCCGGTCCGAGCTCCGCTGCGCCCCCACCAGCACCACCGGCCCGGGCAGCCCGTCCAACAGGAACGCGAGCGCCGCCGCGGTGAACGCCATCGTGTCCGTACCGTGCGCGACCACCACCCCGTCCACGTCCGGGTCCGAGAGCGCGTCCGCCACCTCCTCCGCGATCTTAATCCAGTGCCCCGGCTCCATGTTCTCGCTCAGCAGGTCCATCACGGCCCGCACGTCCGCGACGTTGACCACGTCCGGCAGCTCCGGCACCGCGCTCACCAGCTCCTCCGCCGTGAACGCCGGCTTCACGGCCCCCGTCTCGTAGTCCACCCGGCACGCGATCGTGCCGCCCGTCGACATTACGACCACGTTCGGCAGCGACGGGTCCTCCGGGATCTCCACCTTCAACGGCCTAAAACCGGGCTCCCGCCGCTCCCCCACCGCCTCCAGCCGCTCGATCCGGTCCACCCGAACCCCAACGTTGTACCCGTTGTCCAGCTTCAGCACCAGGTGCCGATCGTCACCCAGCTCCGACCTGGGCATGATGACGCCCTCCAGCTCCACCCCATCGTCCCGCACCACTCGAACCCGGTCACCCACGTCCACGCCGTGCTCGCTCAGAAACTCCCGCACCTTCCCCCGGTACCCCGACAAGGTCCAACCCCCGGTGTCGGGGGTGCGGGCTTGCGGGTGGCGATCGTGGAGTACGGGGTGGGCAACCTCAACAGCGTCTACCGGGCCGTCCGCGAGGTCGGGGGCGAGCCCCTCCTGACCCGGGACCCGGCGGATATAAGGGACGCCGACGCCGTGATCCTACCCGGCGTGGGTCACTTCGGCGCGGCGACCCGCACGCTGGAGGAGACCGGACTCCGGGACGAGCTCCTGGAGGCGGTCGGGTCCATCCCGATCCTGGGCATCTGCCTCGGGATGCAGCTGCTCATGGAGTCCAGCGAGGAGGAACCGTCCGCCCATGGACTGGGCGTGTTCCGGGGCACCTGCGTGAAGCTCCCCCAGACCGTCAAGCGCCCTCACATGGGGTGGAACGAGGTCCGCACGCTCACGCCCGAGCTCTCCAAGTTCGACGGCGCCATGTTCTACTTCGCTCACTCGTATCGGGTCGCGCCTGAGGATGACCGGGTGGTGCTGGGCGTCACGGAGTACGGTGAGAGGTTCCCCAGCGTGATCGGGGACGCCGACCGTCGGGTCTACGGCGTCCAGTTTCACCCCGAGAAGAGCGGTCCAACAGGGTTAAAGTTGCTCAGGCACGTGATCACCGGGGATGACGGTTGAGGCTTGTTAGGGAGAGGATTTTCAGAAAGGTGGAGGAGTCCCTGGAGGGCATCGAAGAGGCCCGGCCCACGCTGGGCGACGAGGTCAAGCTGTCCGCGGTCCGGCACATGTTGGCCTCGATGGTGGTGACGCTGGGTCGGGGCGCGGGTTCCACGTTTTACCGGGCCGGGTTCGACATCGGCGTTTACAAGGCGGAGCGGCACGGGGTGGAAGGACTGGAGGAGGCGCTCCAGTACATCCACGACAGCCTCAAGCGGACCCAGCTGGGGCTGGTGAAGGAGGCGGAGGCCAGGGAGGACGGGAGCATCGAGATCGTGATGACCGAGTCCGCGACCGCGGCCGGGTACTCGGTGAACGAGAAGCTCTGCTACTTCCAGGCGGGGTACATGGCGGGCGTGCTCCGGGCGGCCACCGGCGACCGGTGGCAGGTCCGCGAGGTGGAGTGCGTGGCGGAAGGCCACGACGCATGCCGGTTCATCGCGCGGCGGAGGGGGTAATGTGGAGCGCGTCGTCGTGCACGGGACCCTCGTCGACGTCTTCGGAGTGGGCGTCCTGCTGCTCGGACCGCGCGGCGTCGGCAAGAGCGAGACCTCACTCGAGCTGATCCGACGGGGCCATCGACTGGTTTCCGACGACGCGGTGATCGTGGAGCACGACGAGCGCTACGAGTACCCGATCGGACGTCCGCCGAAGAACCTGGCCGGCAAGATCGAGATCCGGCTCGCGCTGGCGGAGCTGTACTGCCCAGAGTGCGGCCGCGTCTACTCCTTCTCCGCCCTCCGGATGAAGAAGGGGTGCGAGTGCGGCGGCGAGGTCAAGCTCCGCCCGATCCAGGACAAGGTCGACGTGGACGTGGCGGAGCTGTACGGGGTCCGGGCGCTGCGCAGCCGGAAGGGGATCGGCGTCGTCATCAAGATGATCCCGGGGCCCCACCACCCGCACCACGACCCCTCCATGAAGCCGGAGGACACCGTCTCCTCCACCCCGGAGGAGGAACGAAAGGTGATCAAATGGGTCAAGGAGCGGGGCGGCAAGGTCTTCCACCTGGACGTCGTCCCCGGCCGGGACGTGGCCACCATCATCGAGACCATCGCCCTCCAGGAGAGCCTGAGGCGAAGGAGGTGAACCGTTGACACTCACGATCCCGGACTGGCTGGGCGCGGCCCTCCTCCTCTCCCTCAGCGACGAGCTCCACACCCGACTGGTGTGGGGGCCGCTCCGCGACCACTACCTGCTCCTGGGCGCGTACCTCCGCGTCCGACACTCCTCCCTGTTCGTCTGGCTCGTCCACGAGATCCTGGAGCTGATCTTCCACACCCTCGTACTCTCCCTCGCGCTCCCCACCACCATGTCCCTCACCGCCGCCCTCATCCACTTCACCCTGGACCTGATCCACGAGGCGCTGCTGGGCACGATCCGAAACCCGTACCTGCACCGAGCCCTCCACCTGTCGGTCGAGTCGACCGCCCTCTACTACCTGTGGGGGTGAGCGGCGTGCGCGTGCTACGTGACATCATCGGGAAGCCCGTGATCGACTCCTCCGCCCGGAGCATCGGGGACGTCGTGGACGTGGAGATCGACGAGGAGTCGGGCCAGGTCAGCGCGATCCTCGTGGGGCACTCCAAGCGCCCGGGCGTGCTTCGGAAGCTCCGCCTGCTCGGCGGAAAGGAGCGCACGATCCGAATCCCCTACTCCCGAATCGTCGCCATCGAGGACGCGGTGCTGGTGGAGGGGGAGTGGAGGCGCGAAGGTGAGGAGGAATCATGAGACCCCGGGAGATCGACCTCCTACGGGCGCTCCGCGACCGGGCCGACGACCCGCTGGAGTTCGTCGTCGTGAACGGGGTGCTCGTGGACCTCTACGACCTCGGTGACGCCCACGCGTACCTGGTCGCCGTTCGGGAGACGCTGGAACGGAAGCTGGGCCGGGCGGCGCTCCTCCTGGGCCGCGCACCCAGGGTCTCCCTGGTCGTGCCCAAAAGCGAGGTGGACCGGGTAAGGACCGCGGTCGAGCGGGCGGGGATCGGCCTCCTCTCCTACCGGGACGGCGAGCTCAAGCCCGAGGTCCAACCGAAGGAGTGGAACGTCGAACCGAACGTGGAGATCCCCACCGACCGCTCCCGGGAGCTCGCCACGCTCCTCAAGTCCATCGCCGACGAGCGCCGCCTGACCATACTCCGGATGCTCGAGCACGGGGAGGAGTGCCTGTGCGCGATCGCCGAGGCGCTGGGGGAGAGCGAGTCCTCCACCTCCTACCACCTGAGCAAGCTCCTTGAGGCCGGACTCGTGGAGAGGAAGCCGGAGGGAGGCAAGTCCCTCTACCGGCTCACGGACCTGGGGCGCCTCGTGATACGGACGCTCAAAGGGCTCGAAGAACGGATGAAATCACGGTCGAGAACAGGTGAGTGACCGCCGGCGCGACCAACGAGACCACCCATACCGAGCCCGCCGCGTCCATCACCTCCCTCCAACCGGGCAACCTCCCGCCCGGCCCCAGCTCGTACTCCCCCCGCTTCTTCAACCGCACCCGAAGCGCGCACGCGCCCACGTACATCGGCAACCACGAGCACGGGCTCTCCACCCCCCTAACCGCCCTCACGAGCCCGGAGACCGACGCCCGACCCACCCACCACGGAAGCGCCGCCGTGAGCACCGCGGCGCAGCACGGCAGGGCCACTAGGTTCAGCGCATCGTCCGCCCTCGCCGGGACCTTACCGAACGCCTCCAGCCGGCCCCGCCGGTACCCGAACATCGCGTCCGCGACGTTCACGGCCCGGTACACCGGCACCGCCCACCACCCCACCAGACAGAACCACCATAGGGGCCCCACCAGCGAGTCCAGCACGTTCTCGAACCCGCTCTCCACCGCGGCTGACGCCACCAACCCCTCGTCCAACCCCTCCACCTCCCGACTCACCAGCCACCTCACCCGCTCCCGCGCCCCCTCCAGATCCCCACAGCGCAACCGCTCGCCCACCCGCACCACGTGCTCCACGAGCCCCCGAACCGACAGGCACGTCCAGAGCACCAGCGCATCCCCCACCACCGGAACCAGGTGCAACAGCCCGCAGAACCCGGTCAGCACGGCGATCCCCACCGCCGTCGTCACTCCACCACCCAGCACGAGCCCCACCCGGGACTCCACCCGCAGCAACCGGCGGGCGACGACCTCCATCACCCGACCGGTCCAGGCGACCGGGTGAAACCGGTTCGGCGGATCACCTAGCAGCAGGTCCAGGGCCAGCGCCAGGTACGCCGTCAGCAGCGGATCCACCCCGCCCATCCCGCAGACCCCGCAGCGCCCGCAGCACCGACGGGTCCGTGGGGATCTCGTCCAACCGGTACTCCCCACCCCCGCCCAACGCCAGCGCCGCCTCGGCCGGATTCAACACCACCCACCGCCGAAACCGCGCCGACTCGTCCACCGGCACCCGGGGACACCCGCAGTACACGCACTGCCCGCACCGCACAGCCCGCAGCACGTCCTCCGACAGGTACCTCACCTCCCACCGGGGACCACCCAACGCCTCCAACACGTCCTCCCTCCGCTGGCCCAAGCACGTGCTCCCCACCACCTCCACCCCCTCGCCCGGATCGAACTCCCTCACCTTGGAGAGGCGCACGGCGAGCACGCGCCGCACCTCCTCCTCCAACGACTCCGGGTCCACGACCCCCCGGACCGGATCGATCTGCACCACGGGACGCCCCGTCCGCAGCCGAGCCCCCAGCGGATGGAACCGACCGCTGCAGACGATCACCACGGGACGCCCGCCCAGACAGGAGAAGTTGCACCCCAGCACCAACCCCGGCACCGGCACCCGCTCCGGATCCCCCCGACCCACTCGCGCCCGGATCCCCTCCCGCTCGAGCACCTCCGCCACCCGACCCAGCTCGTGCACGTGCTGCCCCGTGGCGCAGAGGTCGACCCGGTCTACCCCCAACGACCTCAACACCTCCGCCGCCTCCTCCACCATCCACTCCTCCACGCCCTTCCGACCACGCGTGGGCAGGAAGAAGGTCCGAACGCCCAGCTCCCGCAGCCGCCTCTCCACCGACGGGATCGGGTAGTGCCCGATGTGCACCAGGCAGTCCACGCCTTCCACCAGGCCCAGGGTCACGTCGCAGGCCCCGAACACCCGACCCGCGTCCAGCACCACCTCGCAGCCCCGACCCTCGAGGACGTCGGCCACCTCCCTCGCGATCCCCTTCAACCCGTCCGGCGCCTGCACCAGGACGCGGCCCGACACGTTCAGACGCTCCGCGACCCTCGGCACGTCCTCCTCGTCATACGAGGCGTCAGCGGAGGTGCATCTCCTCATCGGGGACCCACCAACCCCGGATCGGAGGTGGTCGTTATAGCTGACGAGACCTACGCCCTGGGCCTGGGAATGCGAAGACGGGCGGACCCGACCGAGCTACGGGCCGCGCTCGAGTGGGGACTCGACCGCTCTCAGGGTCGGTTACGGGAGGTGATCACCCTCCGCCGGAAGGCCGAGCAGCCCTCGGGCCGCGCGCTGATCCGGCTGGCCCGAGAGCTCGACCTCCGACCCGTCTTCGTGCGCGAGAGCGAGCTGCCCGGGGCCACCCCCAGCCGCTCCCGGGCCGAGGAGCTCCTGGGACTCCCCGGGTCCGCCTGCGAGGGGGTCCTCTTGGCCCGCGGGTACGAGATCGTTGAGGGGAAACGACGCTTCGGCCGCACCGTCACCGCCGCCCTGGGACGACGGGGGTGAGCCCTTGACCAGGGTGATCGCCCTCGTCGGCGGTCGCGGGGACGGGTTCACCCGACTGGCCCGCATCCTGACCCGAGCCCTGGAGCACCGGGGCCTGCGGGTGGAGACGCTCCTCATGCCTCAGTCGAACGGCGGCGTGGGCCGTAAGTGGGTGACGGCGTACCGGTGGGGCGACGCGGACGTGGTCATCGCCACCACGGACCGATGCTCCCAGGCGGACGCCGCCCTCGTCGTGAGCCGCTTCGGGGCGGCCACCCACGCTCCTCGCGCCGTCTACGACGCCTCACACCCCTCCTTCGCCGGCTTCGAGCCCCCGGACGGCTGGCTCGGCCTCGACTGCCGCCGAATCGCCCGGGAGCGCCGGGTCCCCGCCATGCACGGGCTCATCCTCCTGGGCGCCCTGTGCCGCCGGGAGCGCCTGTGCCCGCCGGACGCCCTGAAGCGGGCCCTGATCGAGGAGGAGGGCCGGCTGGGAGCGCTCGCCTTCCGGGCCGTGCAGGCCGGCTGGGAGGCCGTCGACTAAAGCCGCTCCCGCACCTCCTCCGCGATCGCCCGCGCCAGCGCGGGCGGGACGGACTCCCCCACCTGATCGTACTGCGCCTCGTACCCACCCTCGAACGCGTGATCGTCCGGGTAACTCATCAACCGGGCCTGCTCGCGCACCGTCAGCAGCCGATCCTCGAACGGGTGGATGAACCTCGAACCGCCCATCACGGTCGGCGCCGGCTTCCACGGGTGCAGCCGCAGCCAGTTCTTGAACTCCCCCTTCGCCCCCCTGATGACGTTCAGCGCCTGACCCCACCGCAGCCTCCGGATCCTACGCAGCTTCCGGCGCGAGAGCGGACGAAGCTCGTGGTTCGGGATGTCCGAGCCGTCCGGCTCCGGCAGGTCACCGATCGCGTCCCAGACGGTCCGGGGCCGGTCCACCGTCGGCTCCGGCCGGATCCTCACGTTGGAGATGAACACGCGCCGCCGGTACGAGGGGACCCCGTAGTCGACGGCCTGCAGGACGTTGAAGTACACCCTATCGTACCCGACCCGCTCGAACTCCCTACGCAGCGCCCGCTCCAGCGGCCCCTCCAGGATCGCCGGCACGTTCTCCATCACGAACACCTCCGGCTGCAGGTCCCCCACCAGCCGGATGAAGTGCAGGACCAGGCGGCCCGTGGGATCGTCGTAGAGCCGGTCCAACGGGTCGGGCCGGCGCTCCGCGTTGGCGGCCGTGAACGGCTCGCACGGCGGCCCACCGATCACCACGTCCGGATCGCCCAGCTCGCTCAGGATGTCCTCCGCGTCCACCCGCTTGATGTCCTCCTCCAGCACTCTCACCCCGAAGTTGTTCCGGTACGTGGCCGCGGGGGCCGGGTGATTGTCCACGCCCCCCAGGATCTTGAAACCGGCCTCACGAAAGCCCAGCGAGAACCCCCCGGCCCCACAGAACAGGTCCACCACCCTGGGCCTCACCGCGCTCACCCCCGACACCCGTTGAGCGTTCATCAACGCCGCCCCGGGCGCCCGCTACTTTTAATCTGGCCGGCGTCGAGTCGCACGGCGGTACGAATCGTACAGCCGTAGGATTCGGGTGATCCCGTTGGACGCCCGCGCCGCCCTCGCCGTGGGCCTCGTGGCGGCCCTGCTCGCCGGCGCGGCGATCGGGTACCACCACACCTCGTCCCGTCAGCTGACCGTCTTCGCGGCCGCGAGCCTGAAGAAGCCGCTGACCAGGCTGGCCGAGCAGTACGAGCGGGAGAAGGGGGTCAAGATCGCGCTCAACTTCGGCCCGTCCGGCGGCCTCACGGCGCAGATACTGCAGGGTCAGAGGTGCGACCTGTTCTTCTCCGCGGACTGGAAGTACGTCGTCAAGCTGCAGAAGGCCGGCAAGGCCGTGAAAACGAGGAAGTTCCTGAGGGACCACCTCGTGCTGGTCGCGTCCAAGACGGGCCGGCGGAAGGGGATCAAGGACGTCAAGGACCTCACCAGGCCGGGCGTGACGGTCGCCGTCGCCGACCCGAAGGCGCCGGTCGGCGAGTACACCCAGCGCGCGCTGCGTCGGCTCGGGATCTGGGACACGATCGTCAAGAACGGGAACCTGAAGGCCCGGCCGGGCACCGTCAACCAGGTGGCCACGATGGTGAAGAAGGACCAGGTGGACGCCGGGTTCGTCTACCGGAGCGTGGCCGTCGAGTTCGGGCTGCCGATCGTGCAGACGCTCCCGCACTCGCTGACGGGCCCGATCGTCTGGGGAGCGGCGGTGATCAAGGGCGGCAACGAGCGGCTGGCCGAGGACTTCCTGAACTACTGCCTGCGGCACGTCGACGAGTTCAGGAAGTACGGGTGGGAGCCGGCTTGATCGGCAGGTACGAGCTCCTCAGCGCCCTGTTCCCGCCCCTGTTCTTCCTGTTCATCGCGTTCCCGCTGGTGGCCCTGGTGCTGAACCTGACCCCTCGGGGGCTCGCGCAGGCGTTCGGTGACCCGTACTTCTGGTCCGCCACGTTCAACACCATCCTGTGCGCCGTCGCGGCCGCGGTGATGGGCGTGGCGACCGCGGTGGGCTTCGGCTACTACCACCTGTTCAAGCAAGACTCGGTGATCTACCGGATCGCCGACTTCCTCAACGACCTACCCGTCGCGCTGCCGCACACCGTCGCGGGACTCGCGCTGCTACTCGCGTTCGGCCGACGGTACTTCTGGTGGCTGGGCGAGAACGGACTCGCGTTCACGCTCGTCGCCGTCACGCTCGCGATGTTCTTCGTGTCGTACCCGCTGGCCGCCCGAGCGGTGCAGTCGGGCCTCGAGGAGGTGGGAAGGGACCTCGTGGAAGTCGCCAGGACCCTAGGGGACACCCCGGCGCAGGCCTACGCCAGGGTCGTCGTCCCGGCGCTCCGGGAGGCCCTGCTGGGCGGGTTCCTCCTCGCGTTCTCGCGGTCGCTCAGCGAGTTCGCCGCCGTGATCATGTTCGGCGGAAACCTGCCCGGGAAGACCCAGGTGCTGGCCTCCTACGTGTTCACCCGGGTCGAGGCGGGCGACCTGGAGGCAGCCGTCGCGGCCAGCGTCTTCTGCATGGTACTCTCGCTGATCATGGTGGCCCTGGTACGCTCGCTGACCGGGACCGGGGGATTTCAACGTGCTCAAGGTTGAGAACGTGCACTTCTCCTACGGCGATAGGACCGTCCTGCGAGGCGTGAGCCTGGACGTCGAGCCGGGAGAGGTGCGCGTGATCCTCGGCCCCAATGGCAGCGGCAAGTCCACGCTGCTGAGGATCGTGGCCGGAATACTGAGGCCCGACAGGGGCCGGATCGTCATCGACGGGGAGGACGTCACCGACCGACCACCCGAGGACCGTCGGGTCGGCTACGTTCCGCAGCACCCGACCCTGTTCCCGCACCTCACGGTGAAGGACAACATCACCTACTCCCTGAGGAACGGCCGAGGTGACCCGGATCGGCTGGATGAGCTAGTCGAGATGCTGGGGCTCTGGGAGCACCTCGACCGGCGCCCGGACGAGCTCAGCGGCGGCTATCAGAGCCGCGTGGCGCTGGCCCGGGCCCTCTTCTCCGACCCCCGGGTACTGCTCCTGGACGAGCCGCTCAGCGACGTCGACCTCGCCGCGAAGCGGGACCTGGTGAGGCGGTTCCGGAGGGCCCTCCGGCGGTCGGACGCCCCCGCCCTTTACGTGACGCACGACCCGTGGGAGGCGGAACGCGTCGGCGACTCTTATACGGTGTTGCTGGGTGGCAGGGCGGTCGACGTCGACACCGTCGACGAGGCGCTCGAACGACTCCGACGGGGTGCTCCCGTTGGCGAGGGGTCGTAAGTACCGCGGGTTCGTCTACACCGACGACCTCACCCGCCCTAGGAGGTTCCTCGAGTTCCTCCGCGAGCGCGTCGAGCCGCCGGAGGTCGAGGAGCTGGAGGTGGGACCCGAGGTCGCCGGGCGCGTCCTGGCGGACGACGTCCGGGCCGAGCGACCCTCCCCACCGTTCACCCGCTCCGCCATGGACGGGTACGCCGTCCGGGCCGAGGACGCGGAGCCCGGGGCCAGGCTGAGGGTGGTGGGCGAGTCCCGAATCGGCGAGGAGGGCGAGGTCAAGGTCGGCCCGGGTGAGGCGGCGTACGTGGACACCGGCGCCCGCGTTCCCGAGGGCGCCGACGCGGTCGTGCCGGTGGAGTTCGTGGAGCGGGACGGGGACGAGATCGTCATCAAGGAGGGCGTGGAACCGGGCGACAACCTGGACCGGAGGGGCTGCTACGTCGAGGAGGGTGAGATCCTGTACCCGGCCGGCCACGTGGTGGAGCCCGTGGACGTGGGCGTCATGCTGGAGCACGGGGTCGAGGAGGTCCGCGTGCGCCGACCCCTGCGCGTCTCGGTGATCGTCACCGGGAGCGAGCTCGTGGAGCGGCCCTCGGACCTCGAGTCCGAGGCGCAGGTGGTCGAGTCAATCGGGCCCGTGCTCGAGGCGGAGCTCGCGCGGCTAGGCTTCGTCGAGCTCCGGGACCGGAGGCTCGTGGAGGACGACCCGGCGGAGATCGAGCGCGCGATCGTCGACGCCGCGGACGGCTCCGACGTCCTGATCGTTACCGGCGGGTCCTCCGTCGGTGAGCGGGACTACGTCAAGGAGATCCTCGAGGACGCGTTCGAGGACTTCATCCACGGGATCCGGGCCCGGCCCGGGCGCCCGTTCGGCGTGGCGCTCCGCGAGGACGCCGTGGCGTTCACCCTCCCCGGCTGGCCCACGTCGGCCTACACCACCTTCCGCGTGTGGGTGACCCCGTGCCTGCTCGCCCTGGCGGGCGCGGACCCCGAGATCGTCGGCCTCGAGCTCCCGTGCGAGGGGGTCAAGGGCAAGAAAGCCCTGGGCGTGATCGCCCGGGTCGAGCTGGAGGACGGTCGGGCGCGCGGGCTTCCGAGGGACCGCTCCAGCCATTACGCCCTCTTCCGCGAGGCCGACGCCCTGGCCGTGCTCCCACCGGGCGGGAGGGAGCGCGCGCTGGTGATGCCGCTGAGGCGCTGTGTGAACCCGTTCGAGTGGATGGAGCGGCGCCGGGGCGACCGGTAGTGTCCACCTCGTATCAACGGCACCACGACCTCCTTCGCCTTTTATCGGGCGCTACGTCGGGCACCGCGGGGAGCGGACGGGTTGGTCAGGATCAAGGTGTACGAGGACCGCTGCCACGGCTGCGGTAACTGCGTCGTCGCCTGTCCCGTTAACGCGAGAAACTCGCCCAACGCGTGGGGCGGCAAGGGTCCGGAGGAGGACGATGAAGTCGTGCTCAAGGTCGTGAACGGCGTGGTCCGGGTCGTCGAGGAGGACCTGTGCGAGGCCTGCCTCACCTGCGAGCTCGCCTGCCCCGTCGACGCCATCGAGGTCCAGCCCTAGCGGGGTGGGCCCGCTTGGCCGAGTTCCTCCTTCTCACGGGCCGCACCATTTGGCAGGGCGAGGCGATTGAGACCGCGAAGGACGAGGACATCTACCCGAAGGCCGTGGCCGTTTGCTACTTCCACCCGGCCGATATGGAGGAGCTCGGCATCGAGGAGGGGGACCCCGTCCGGGTCAAGTCCGAGCACGGGGAGATCGTGGTCGAGGCGCGCGCGGCCGACGTCGACGTGCCCGCCCGCGGCCAGGTGTTCATCCCCATGGGGCCCTGGGCCAACCGCGTCGTCGACCCCGACACCGCCAGCACCGGCATGCCCGGCTTCAAGGGCGTCAAGGTCGAGATCGAGCCCACGGACGAGGAGCCGATCAAGGACATGTCCGAGCTGATGCGCAGGACGTACCTCCGCGCGGAGGACTAACGCTCACGAGACTCACGCTCCCGACCCCGCCACAACGGAAAGGGGGTGAGAACGTGGGGGACAGGAAGGTCGTCAAGGACGTGGTGTGCCCGTTCTGAGGAACGCTGTGCGACGACCTAGAGGTGGTCGTGGAGGACGGTAAGATCGTGGAGGTCCGGCACGCGTGCAGGATCGGCGCCGCCAAGATCCTCAACGCGCAGGAGGACCGCATCACGACCCCCATGATCCGCGAGAACGGCGAGTGGAAGAAGGTCGACTACGAGGACGCCGCCGAGGAGACCGCCCGCATCCTCGCCGAGGCCAAGCTGCCCGTGCTCTACGGCTGGTCCTCCACCCTCGTCGAGGCGCACGAGAAGGGCATCGAGCTCGCGGAGAAGGTGGGCGCGGTGATCGACAACACCGCGTCCGTTTGACACGGACCGTCCGTCCTGGGACTGCAGGACGTCGGCGTACCCAGCTGCACGCTGGGCGAGGTGAAGAACCGGGCGGACGTGATCCTCTACTGGGGCTGTAACCCGATGCACGCCCACCCACGGCACATGAGCCGGTACACCACGTTCACGCGCGGGTACTTCCGACCCAAGGGCCGGCAGGACCGCACCGTCATCGTCGTGGACCCGCGACGCACCGCGAGCTCGCGCGTCGCCGACTACTTCGTGCGCGTGTCGCCCCACCAGGACTACGAGCTCATCAGCGCGCTCCGGGCCGCCATCCACGGGGTCGAAATCGAGCGGGAGGAGGTCGCCGGCGTCCCCGTCGAGCGCGTCTACGAGCTCGCGGAGGTCCTCAAGAACGCCAGCTTCGGCGTCCTGTTCTGGGGCATGGGACTCACCATGTCCCGCGGTCGGCACCGGAACATCGACAACGCCATCTGCCTCATCCGAGACCTCAACGAGCACACCAAGTGGGTCCTAATGATGATGCGCGGGCACTACAACGTGACCGGGTTCAACGAGGTACTCTCCTGGACCACCGGTTACCCGTACGCCGTGGACTTCACCCGCGGGTACCCGCGGTACAACCCGGGCGAGACCAGCACCGTCGACCTGCTCACCCGCGGCGAGACCGACGCCATGATGGCCATCGCCGGCGACCCCGGCGCCCACTTCCCGCAGGAGGCGGTGGAGCGCATGGCCGAGATCCCGCTGATCTGCGTGGACCCCGAGTGGACGCCCACGGCCGAGCTCGCGGACGTCTACGTGCCCACGGCGATCGCCGGGATCGAGTGGGAAGGCACCGCCTACCGCATGGACGCGGTACCCATCCGCATGCGCAAGATCGTCGACCCGCCCGAAGGCATGCTCAACGACGCCGAATTCCTGGAACTGGTCATCGAAAAGGTGGAGGAGATGTAAGCCCAAAGCTCCCGGGGTCCCGGGCCGCCCCGCGGGGCGAACCCCGCCACCCGGGGAGCCCCGCGGGGTCAAGCGGGGGTAAGCCCCCCGCGGCCCGGGCCCTTCCCCACCCTCACCCCCTCCGGGGGAACACCCTTGACCCGCCCCCGCTGCCCGTACTGCGGCTCCCCCGACTGCGTAAACCGGGCCGCGCTCACCGCGTTCCTTCGCGCCACCCAACGCCTGGCGAGGTACGTCGCCCAAGGGCGAGACGAGGTCGACCGCGACGACCCGCTCTTCCGCCCCACGTTCGGCGAGGTGGGGGTGTGCCGCCGCACCCACCGCCGCATCTGGGTCTGCCCCCACTGCCACTCCCTCCTCCCCGAGCCCGACCCCGACGGGATGACCGCCCGCTGCCCCGAGTGCGGACGAAAGGCCAACGTCGCCCCCTCACGACGCAAGATCGTGTGCTAGTTGGGGGGAGGTCCCCGTGACCAAGGAGCTCTTGATCAAGAACGCGTGCGTGTACGACCCCCTCAACGGGATCGAGGGCGAGGTGATGGATCTCGGCGTGAAGGACGGCAAGATCGTCGACCCGTCCGAGATCGACGAGTCCAAGGCCAAGGTCATCGACGCCGAGGGCCGCCTCACCATGGCCGGCGCCATCGACATCCACGCCCACGTCGCCGGCCCCAAGGTCAACATCGGCCGCATCTTCCGCCCCGAGGACAGCCGCCGCCTCCAGGTCGCCCTCAAAAAGCTCGGACCCCGCTCCGGCACCGGATTCTCCGTTCCCTCCACGACCCTGACCGGCTACATGTACGCCCAGATGGGCTACACGACCGTGATGGAGGCCGCCACCCCGCCCCTGATGACCCGACACACCCACGAGGAGATCCGCGACACCCCCATCCTGGACCAGGGCGCCTACACCCTAATGGCCAACAACTGGATCCTCTATGAGTACATCAAGGAGGGCGAGCTCGAGAAGGCCGCCGCCTTCGCCGCCTGGCTCCTCCGCGCCACCCGAGGCTACGTGATCAAGATGGTCAACCCCGGCGGCACCGAGGCCTGGGGCTGGGGCGAGAACGTCCACAGCCTCGACGACCCCGTCCCCTACTTCGAACTCACCCCCGCCGAGATCTACCGGAACTACGCCCAGATCAACGAGCTCCTCGGACTACCCCACTCCATCCACATCCACCCCAACCTGCTCGGCGAACCCGGCAACTACGAGATCACCCTCGGCTCCTGGGACGCCGTCCGCGACGCCGGCGTCGACCCCGACCCGCAGCTCGGCGACCGCGAGCAGATCGTCCACAACACCCACGTCCAGTTCCACGCCTACGGCGGCGACTCCTGGGCCACCTTCGAATCCCGCGCCGAGGACATCGCCAAGTACCTCAACCGCCACCCCGAGGTCACCGTCGACCTCGGCGTCGTCACCCTCGATGAGACCACTACCATGACCGCCGACGGCCCCCTCGAGTGGGAACTCCACGAGCTCACCGGCTTCAAATGGGCCAACTGCGACGTCGAGGTCGAGACCGGCTCCGGCGTCGTCCCCTTCATCTACAGCCCCAAGAACCCCGTGCACTCCGTCCAGTGGGCCATCGGCCTCGAGATCGCCCTGCTCACCGAGAACCCCTGGCAGATCGTCATCTCCACCGACCACCCCAACGGAGGACCCTTCCACCGCTACCCCCGCATCATGACCTGGCTCATGAGCGAACCCTACCGGCAGGAATGGATCGAACGAGTCCACGACTGGGTCGGCCAGCGCGCCGTCCTCCCCACCATCGACCGCGAGTACACCTGGACCGACCTCGCCATCACCACCCGCGCCGCTCCCGCCAAGATGCTCGGCCTCTCCGACCGCATCGGGCACCTCGGCGAGGGCGCGTACGCCCACATCGCCATCTACGACATCAAGCCGGACGAGGTGGACCCATCCCGGGACTACGCCGAGGTCGAGCGGGCCCTGGAGCAGGCCTGGCTCGTCGTCAAGGACGGCCAGATCGTCGTCCAGGAGGGCGTCGTCGTCCACGAGGTCACCGGCCGCACCTACTGGGTCGACGTCAAGGTCCCAGAAGACCTCATGGAAGAGGTCCAGCGCGACCTCGAGACCAAGTTCCGCCGCTACTACTCCGTCAACCTCGGTAACTACCAGGTCCAGCCCGAGTACCTACCCCGCGAGGAACGTATCGAGATCGACGCCCGAGACCGCTTCTAACGGGGGAGACGACCGTGAAGGAGGTCATTCTAACGCCGAAGGAGCGACCCGACGTACCGCTGGAGGCGGAGGTGATCACGCCGGACGAGTTCGCGGGCCGAGACCCCGAGGAGATCCTGAGCCTCACCGTGCACGAGGGCAACCGAGAGCGCGAACTCGGCGACTTCTTCGACCTCGAAGGCCGACCCGGCGACTCGGCCGACCAGACCCGCATCATCATTGACGACGACGTCGACCACGTTAAGCTCATCGGTCACCGCATGACCGCCGGCGAGATCATCATCGAAGGCAACGCCGGCCGCCACACCGGCGCCCAGATGCGCGGCGGCCGCCTCGTGATCCACGGCCACGCCGACGACTGGCTCGGCCGCGAGATGCGCGGCGGCGAGATCCTCGTCGAGGGCAACGCCGGCAACTACGTAGGCGCCACCTACCGCGGCGAATGGCGCGGCATGAGCGGCGGCCGCATCCACGTCAAGGGCGACGCCGGCCACGAGATCGGCGAGTGGATGTCCGACGGCCGGATCATCATCGAAGGCAACGCCGGCATCATGACCGGCATCCACATGCAGGGCGGCCAGATTCTCATCCAAGGTGACTGCGGCGCCCGACCCGGGGCCGAGATGGAGAACGGCACCATCATCGTCCAAGGCCGCGCCGAGGACATCCTCCCCTCCTTCCGGTACCAAGGCACCGAGACCGACCCCACCGACGAGGCCCCCGGCGAGTACCACCTCTTCCAAGGCGACTACGCCAACGGCCCCGACGTCAAGGGCAAACTCTACCTGAACGCCGCCCTTAACGACGTCCCCCGCTAGCCTTTTCCCCACCCACCCACACCACCCAACCGGGGCCGACCGTGCGCACCCTCCGCATGACCCCCGACCAACTCCACCGCTACTTCCTCGAACGCGTCGAACCCGGCGACCACGTCGAGCTCAACTACGCCTTCGTCCACATCCCCGGCGAGGTCCTCCACGTCACCGAACGCCACCTACACCT